>JAQTZZ010000052.1 GCA_028687545.1 Candidatus Wallbacteria bacterium | reverse complement strand
TTCCCTCACACTGCGCTATGAAGACATCAACGACAACTCCGATCTGGCGGCCAATCAATGGAGAGACGACCGGAATGTGTACAGCGCGATCCTGCGGCACAAATACAAGCCGAATACCAACCTGACGCTCACCTACCGCATGATCGACACAAACGGCGACCCGAACAAGACGGTGATTCCCGCAGCCAAGGTTTTGAACAGCGGCTATATTTCCACGCTCTATGTGCCCGGCCTGGTTGCGGACACTGTGGGTGACATGTCCCTGCTCAACCTGCAACTTGATATTAATTTTTAGGAGGAATAAACCATGGCGAAAAGACTGATTTTACTGGTTATCGGAATCCTGTTCCTCACGCAGATCGTTTACGCTGAGGATGAATTTCCCAACCGTACTTTTTTAAAGGAAAAAGTGGGCATGGTGCGGGTGAAGAAAGCAGGAGGCGACTGGGTCAAGGCTGACGACAATATGGATCTGGCAATCGGAGATATGGTGAAAACACTCTCCAACGGCAAGGCTGAAGTTGTGCTTTCAGGCACTGCCGTGATCCGCGTGAAACCAGATTCAGAATTCATAATTCCAGAAAGCAAAGCCAATACCAAGGAAAAAGTTTCTTTCATCCAGATGATCAAGGGTACTCTCTGGGCCAAAGCCAAGAAAGAGGACGACTCACTCAAGGTGGCTACTCCGAACGCCATCTGCGGAGTCCGTGGCACCGAATTCATTATCGAAGTTACCCGTGACCTGATGAGACTGACAGTCACGAACGGTTCAGTGGCATTCGTACCGCTGCTCACTGGTGTGACTCCGAAACCCCAGCTCGTGCAGGCCGGGCAGCAGATGTCATTCGTTCCTTCCATCGCCCTCAAGGCTGCTGAAGCAGAGAAGAAAAAGATGGAAGAGAAGAAGGGTGAGCAAAAAGGTGAAGGCGAGAGTAAAAAAGTAAATGAAAATGCAAAATTTGACCAAAAAGGTAATGTGATAGGAAATGCAGTGGAAACCTTCCAGGATGCGGTCAAGCAGATGGAAGAGGCCACTCCTGCAACCGGTGATACGGGTACTGGAAATACGGGAATTCAGGAAAGTGAAAACATTAAAAATACTGGTATTAAGAGTACAACTACCGCTGCAGCTTCCCTGGAGAATACCGGACTCGAAATCCAGCAGCTGACCCAGACCGTGCAGCAGGTGGCACAGGAATTCACCTCCAGTGACTTCACTAAAGCTACAACCGGGACCTCAGACACCAGCACTAATCAGGAAATGCAGAAGTATGTCAACAATGTGATCAACAACACAACTTCCAATACCTTGACAGAAGACAAGCCGACTTCAGGTGGAACCAGCCAAAGTGGTGAAATGGGTCAGGTCAAGGTGAAATGGTAAATAAAGAGAGGAGGAAATAAATGTATAAATACATCGCGATTTTTTTAGCATCTTTACTGATGCTGGCAGTTTCAGGATGCGGAGGTGGCGGAGGCGGCGGTGAATCAGCCATGGTCGGCGCTGACTCAAACCAGTCCACTGTACCGCTCAAGATCAGCGTCAGACTTGTCGACAGTCCGTTCACCGGCTTAGCAGCCCCCGGAAAAGAGTTGGTTGTGGCCGGTACTACTGAAACCCAGCTTGAGTCGGCCGGTAAAATGGGAATCATGATCTGGCAGATCTGCGGGACAAGTCAGCTGTGCGCCCCTCAGAAAGAAGCAGCCCCTGGAATCATGAAATCCACGACTTTCACTTCATTCACAGTCCCTACAATCGGACAGACTTACACAATCAATGACGCCAATTTCAAATTCATGGGCGGTGCCTTCGTCGATTATGTTAATCATGAAGCAGTCGTCTCAGCCCTTCCGGGCAGCAGCCTGTATATCTTCAGCTATGCCCTTCTGATGAAAGGCAGCAGCTGGGAACCGGCGTATGTCGGCGTAGACACTATCGAAGTCAGCAAGACGCAAAGCAATGAAAAATGCGCCACCCTGTATCAGGGCAGCAGCATTTCATCCCAGCAGCTTACGTCTGTCGGACTGAGTCCGAATCTCAACGTCAGTCTGCTTACGAATCCGCAGACCATTGTACCTCCTCCTACAGTCACGAGCCTCGTGGCGACCAATCCCGACAACAGTGCCACCACTTTTACTGTCGGCGACCCGATCAAGGGAACACTCACATTTTCCGGGCCTGTCGGAGTCACTGAAGATTATTATTACTGGGCGACTGTTACGATCACTAAAGTCGGCAGCAGCACCTCACTCTCGAAAACCTCCTATCTGTATCCGAATACTGCCCACACTACACTCCTGGCATATGATTCAGAAGCGCAGTCCACGCCTGTGACGGACTTCAGCATGAATTCCACCAACACTGCGATTTACTTCCACCCGACCTCCAGCTACCAGGGCTATCTCAACACTGACGGTACGCTCAAATCGAGCGGTACTTATAATTTCAGTTTCTCTTTCTATTCCAACCTGAAATCAACACCTCAGACACTCACCAGACAGGTCGTAGTGAGTAACCCGGTAACTCCGCCTCCGGCCGAATACCAGGCCTTCAATATCAGTTCCGAAACTCCTGAGGTTTACTGGGGTCCGACCAGTACCACGGATTACGGATCCGTAGCCGACGAAAGCAATGGTTTTACTTATGACTTTGTCCACAGCGGCCCTCCAGGATCAAACGGAATTTACGCCTATTCCATAGTCGATCTGGGCACGAGCCTGACTGCGATTCCGCTCAGCCTGAATCCTGGAGTGGGAACCACCCAGTCGGTCACAGCAACTTATGTGACCTTCGGCCTCCTGAATCTCTATCTGAGCGCTTATAATTCCAGCGGGATCCAGCCTGTTCAGGGACATTACTATGGATATATCCCATGCCTTTACAACCCGAGCATCAATGGTCATGCGACCTTGCCCGGCAATTCCTATCGCGCTCCGATCTTCCTGGTCAACAGTGTGACCAATCAGGCCAATAATGTGATCGTGAATTTCACCCATATCTATCATCAGATAAAGGGTGGAATGGTAGATGGCATTTACACTCCTCCACAGCAGCCGCAGCCGAATCCAGTGGCGTCTTTCGTAGCCCTGCCCTGGGATTCCACTGAAATCGATCTGTATTGGAAAACTCCTGCAGACCTGAATGGCGGCACTTCCGTCGAGATCAGGCGCCTCTCAGGCACAACCGCTCCCGCGACTACCAGCCAGGGAACCCTGATCACAAGATTTACAGCCGCAACTGGAACTTTGTATCATTATTATGATACAAGCGTCAGCGGTGGCCAAGTCTATTCCTACACTGCTTTCATAATTCGCGACAGTTCCAGCAGCACGGCTGTTTCCAGCTCAATCAAAGCCCAGTACTATCAATTGACTCCCCTGGCAGCCCAGTTTTACAGTTCAACCGGCAGCAGCACTGCAGCCAATGACAGGATTTATGCCCTTTGCTCCTATCCGCCTGGACCCACCACCAATTTCTGCGGAGCAATTGTGGTAACTACTGCATACCAGGTCCCAACTTTCAGCGCATACACCCAGGATGTAAACAACGGACTCCCTGGTGGAGTTTCCGGAACGCAAGTGGTGATTTACATCAACGGTACCCGTGCCACTACCTCCCCGCAGGCCACTTTCGCCTCAAGCACTGTAGCTCCGGTCAATACGGTCTTCACTGCTGTTCCTTGAACCGATTACTGACTGAAATAAGAAGTCCTGCTTTTGCAGGACTTTTTTATTTTTTAATGATTTTGTTCTCAATACCAGTCCAGCTGGCATAAATTATAAAGAATGGCTCAAGCTTTAAAATCATTTTCAGCAGAAGGGATCGTACTCAATCATTATCCAACAGGCAGAGGAAATCTGTTCGTCCATTATTACACTGCCGGATCCGGAAAAATCAGTGCCTTGATGAGAAAGACCGGTAAAGCCTGCTCGGCCTTCGCAGGTTGCGGAGAACTGCTTTCCCTGGAACGGATCAGAGTCGTCCCGCACAAGGATTACTACATACTTACAGGAGCAGAAAAAATCAGCAGGATCGGCTTTACAGACCTGTCCTTCTTTTATTCGGCCAATCTGTTCGCCGAAATCATCGGAAGGGACCTGCCGGAACCGGATCAGCTGATATTTTCAAACTTCAAGAATTTCCTGTTTGAAACTTCACAGGACGACAGCTTACCCAGAACCCTCTGGTTTTTCGCGCTATTGCTGCAGGAACTGGGCTGGTTTCCAGATTTCAGCTCCTGCGCCGAATGCAGGCATGAACTTTCAGAGATAGCCTTCTTTTCCCTGCAGTCAGGCGGACCGGTCTGCGAATCCTGTGCCAGGGACACTGCTCTGCTTCAAGCCTTTCAGGCGTCCAGCACTGAACTTCACTCGGTTTTCCCGCAGACACTCGATCTCTGTTCCAGGGTGCAAAAAACGGACTTTTACCGGGACCTGTTCTGTCTCCTCCTTAAACACTGCCTGTTCCAGCGAAGCGACAACCTGAACACGGCTGGAACACTTTTCAGGCATTTCGGAATTCAACCGGATACAGCATGAAAGTGGAAATTTTCTGAAATTATTGTTACATTCTTTGGAATGATATGTAGAAAATTGAGAAAGTGGAGGTATTATGCTGCTTAACATCAAAAACAGTCTCGACTCCAAAGATGTTGAAGTAAGACGTACTGCCCTGCGCAGCCTGCTCCAGAGTAAGATAGATGAAACTGAACGCTTGTCGCTTCTGGAAAAAGTCTTCAAGCAGGATGAAAATCCGGAGCTCCGTTCAGTGGCAAGGAAATACTATGATCTGTTCCTGCATAAACTGGAAAAGGAGCGCAAGAATGAAACCCTTTTCCAGAGCGGAGAAAAGAAAATTGATCCGAAAGTGCTGGATGATGGAACTCCAGACGAAAAAGTGGAATTTCTGAAAAAACTGACTTCCAGACAGGAAAAAATCGAGAAAGAAGTCCTGATCAAAAAATTATCCGAGGAAAAGGACGTTTTCGTGCTTGCCACTCTGATCAGTTGCCTTGGAGTTCTCGGTGAATCGCAGGACGCGGATTCTCTGCTCTCCTTTCTTTCCCACCACGATTCCAGGGTAAAGGCCAATACTATAGATACACTCTCACTTCTGAAAAAAGACGCCCTCTGCGAAAGGATCATCCCTCTCCTGAGAGACCCGGACGCCCGCGTCAAAGCCAATGCTGCCAATTACTTGAAATCGATGGGGCTGCAGAAAACCATGACAACTCTCAAAGCCATGATTAAATCAGGGAAACGATATCAGATCGAGAGTGCAATCTATGCCCTCTCTAAAATCAAAACCCCTGAATCGTCTAAACTGCAGGATGAAGCCCGGAAACTCCTGAAATCGCAGGAAATGGATAATTATTTTTTCAAGCGAGGTGCTGTCCCTTTCGGCTCAGCCGAAGAAGATTATTACGAGTGTTACAATTGTGGAGCCAGGATACTCACGGCCCGGAACGTTTGCGACCACTGCGGAGTCAAGCAGAGATAGCTGGCCGAACAGGCTAATCTTTCCGTGGCTCCAGTGGATGTTCCACGTAATATTCAAGAGCATCTTTGACGATGAAATCCACTAATTCATCAAAACCAATTCCAGCCGCTTTGGCTGAGGCAGGCAGGTCGGAAGTATCGGTCATGCCGGGAATTGTGTTGATCTCGGTCACATAGACATCGCGCCCCTTGACCAGCATATCCACACGGGCAAAACCCCGCAGGCCGATACCCCTGTAAATCTTTAGCGCCATCTCAAAAGAATGGTTATAAACCTGCTCCGGAAGCCTCGCCGGAATGTGGAACTCGGTCATGCCTTTGGTATATTTTGCCTGATAATCATAAAACTCACATTTTGGAACCAGTTCCAGGATCGGCAGCACCTTGATCCTCTCGCCGGAGCCGATCGCGCTCACCGTAATTTCTATGTTCTCGGTAATGCACTCTTCGACAAAGTAATCGCCATATTTCTGGATGCCCTCGGCCAGGAAGGTTTCCAGATGGTCCTTCCTCTTGATGATCTGTACGCCAATCGAAGATCCTTCTGAAATCGGCTTGATGATCAGCGGAAACTCAAGTGCTAAACATTCTTTCAGTTTCTCATCAGTCAGAAAACGCCCTATATTAACATATTTAGGAGATTTGACCTTCATCCTCTCCATCATCATCTTGCAGTATACCTTGTTCATGCAAAGGGCGGAGGCGAACACGCCGGAACCTGTATATTTCTGCCTGTTGTATTCCAGCAGTCCTTGGATCAATCCATCTTCACCGCCATGCCCGTGGAGCGCGACAAATACAAGGTCAGGCGAGATTTTTTTCAGTTCAGAATAAAAATCCTGGGCAGGGTCCAGCAGGGAAGCTTGATATCCCAGTCTTTTCAAAGCCTGATAAACGTTCTCCCCGGAACGCAGGGAGACTTCCCTCTCACGGGACAGGCCTCCACAAAGCACAATTATTTTGCTCATACCAGTTTGGCCACCTTTCTCGCTTTGATCACAGGGAGTGAATTGTCAATAAAATCAACAATTTCCCCTTCAACTTCCACTATCTCTGTTTCGATCAGCGTGCCAGGACAGAGTAAGGCGAAACGTTCATGAGATATGGAATCCTTGAGCAGGAAAAGTTCGTCTTCAGGGACAACATATAATACTTCTCCAACCCAGGTGATTTCCCTGCCACGGAAGAAGCTTTTATCTTTTAAACCCACTAGATTTTCCAGATACAGCTCTTCCAGAAAAATCTTATCCGTATTCACCATGTTAATGGCATTTTCATTTCCGTCTATTACAAGCTCCAGCATGGCGTTTTTGGCTCTGAAGCGGACCCGGGTGGAATAATTGGATTCCAGGATTCCCTTCAGTTTCTCCACTGCGAACAGTCCGCTGATCACCCTCAGGGCAAAGATTGCACTGTTGAGAGATTCTTCATTGCCTGAATTGATCATGGTTTCAAGTGCATTCTTGACCTCCGAAGCACCGAAGTGATTCAGACATTTGATGGCATTAGCTTTCACACGGTTGTCAGTGTCGTCAAGGCACTTCAATACGGCAGGCACTACCTTCTGCGAGCCGATGGCTTCCAGACCCTCGATAGTGTTGGCCCGTACACGGTTGTCCTTGTGCTTGAGATATTGCTGCAATAAAGGTATCAAGCGCTCGTCGCTGTAAGCGCCAATGGCTTTAACGAGAGTGGCAACGACAAAAGGATGTTTTTCCTTTTCGAGATTCTTGACCAGAACCGGCAGAACCTTTTTGTCTTTGATCTTGGCGGTCTCCTGGATCATGAGAATCCTTTTTTTATAGTTCGGAGTACCTTCCAGGATGCGCTCGAAATCCGCGGCATTCACTTCTTTGCCGTCCGCACTGATGATCTTTGTCCTGAGTTTGATTAGAAAGTCAGACTCCGAGTCCTTGAGCTGGATCTTCTCAAGCGCTTTCTTGGTGAATGAACGCACATCAGGCCGTTCATCGTTGAGGGTCTTTAAAAGAATATCTTTGGCTTCTTCGCTGCCGATCTGGGCCAGCTTGGAAATGGCGTTTTTCCATACAATTCCGTCAAACGAAGTCAGGTCTTCCCTCAGAATTTCAAGTTGATTATCCATCGCCAGTTCCTCCCGGCTGCTTCTTCCAGATTGAGCAATTATTCGATTTCTTTTCCCAGTTCTTCCAGGTTGTAGATTCTGCGCATTCTCTCACTGAAAATGTGAACTAGAATATTTGAAAGATCCGCCACTACCCATTCAGACTCAGGTTCACCATCCATAC
This sequence comes from Candidatus Wallbacteria bacterium, assembly GCA_028687545.1. Taxonomy (NCBI): domain Bacteria; phylum Candidatus Walliibacteriota; species Candidatus Wallbacteria bacterium. The sequence goes on along the minus strand of JAQTZZ010000052.1, from coordinate 21,043 downwards.
GGAAATACTGACCTCGGCATTTTTCTTTGAGATGTTCGGCCAGAGCGGCGATCTGATTGACTGATCCGGCTGTGACTATCATGAATTTATCCACCAGTATATCGTGCTCCGGTACCATGATCACAATATCCAGTCCTTTTTTATCCAAGAGCCATTCTCTAATTTGCAGGGCTTTTTCCACTATTTCTCCCTTCCATCGTTCCTGACCGCTAACAGCTCGTCCACCTTGTTCAACAGGGCAATCGGGCTGAACGGTTTGGTCAGGTATGCACTCACACCAACTTCCTCTCCCCTGGCCAGATCTTCCTTCTGGCTTTTGGCAGAGAGCATGACGATCGGAACCTCGGCTAATCTCTGGTCCTTCCGCATTTCCCTGCAGACGTCGAAACCTGTCATCTTCGGCATCATCACATCGATGATCAGCAAGTCAGGAATCAATCCCGCAAGAATCTCCAGAGCCTTGGCTCCGTCTCCGGCAGTGACGACATCATATCCCTTCTTGGCGAGATTGAACTTGAGGATATTCAGGATATGAATTTCATCGTCAACCAGTAAGATTTTTTTCATATTTTCTCCAGTATAGTGCCAAGTGAGCTTCATTCCCCTTTTTACTGTAGTAGAATGACTCAGATAGATTCAGGCAGATCAGCATACCCCTGTCCCGGGTCTTGTAAATATTAATTACTTGCGCCTGCCTCATTTCTTCCTGCCAGTTGAATCCATCCCCCTCGTCGCAGACAATGAGATGGATTCCCCTGTGGTCCGATTTACAGGTTATTTTAACTTTCCTGTTTGGATCTTTCTTGTTTCCGTGCTGAATGGCGTTGGTCACGAGTTCATCCACGATCAGACGCAGATTGTAACAGTCTTCGCTCTGGATGATGTCGGGATATTCTGTTTCCAGCTCCTTCTGAAGATTGCAGCTGAAAGATCTTAATTCATGGTAATCTGAACTAAAGGCTGCTTCACGTATGGTGAAAGGACTTCTGCGGATTCCAATCAGGGTGACATCATCAAACCAGTCGCCGGTTCCCTTGAAATTCTCGATCTGACTGAAAACTTGGCAGACGGAATTGACCATTATTTCGCTGAGTGACTCCTGGAAAGTCAACTTGAGTTTATCTATCCCGTATTCCTCGTCCTGCTGGTTGACAAGCTCAATTGCGCCATCAGTGTATAGAAGTAAAGCATCCTGCATGCCTATCGAAGTGTTGATCACTTCAAGCATCAGATCGTCGAACATCCCTAAAAAAAGGCCTGCGCCTTCCATTTTGCTGATCATGTTTTCGCTGCTTTTGAAAAAGAGCGGGGGATTATGCCCGGCTTTGATGTAATGTGCTTCTCCAGTCTGCAGATCGATCTTGATCAGGAAAAGGGTCACAAATTTCTCACCTTCGACATCGTCCCTTAAGGTGTTGTTCAATTTCTCGATCACTGTTCTGATCTCAACAGACTCGCTGAAAACTGTTCTCAAGATTCCCCGGAAAGTAGCCATCACCAGTGCCGCTGAAATTCCTTTTCCTGAGACATCGGCGATGATCACGGATAGATTTCTCTCCCTGTCGTCCAGGAAATAATCGAAATAATCACCTCCCACCACACGGGCTGTGCTCATTTTCCCATAAATATCCCAACCCATCACAAAAGGATGCTTCTTGGGCAGCAGTTTTTTCTGGATGTCCGCGGCCAGTTCCAGTTCTCTCTCCATCTTTTTCTTGTTTAAAATCTCCTGAAAAGTGTTGCCCAGCGAAATAATCAGGCTGACCTGCGAGCCTATCACTGACAGAAAATTCCGAAGTTTCTCACTGATTTCTTCGTAGCTGCGATAGACCAGGATTGCACCCAGGCGTTTGTTTTCAGTGGTAAAAATCGGTTCGACCAGGACGAAAGAATCGATTTTCCCATCCAAGCCATCTGGGACACCATCTCCTGGATAGAGGAGTGAATGTTTATTGTTTACGGAAATCTCAACCAGGCGGTGCATCTTTTCCCAGACAACGTGAGTGGGAAGCATGTCAATCACAGCGTTGGACTCCTTGTCCCATCCTGCAATCCTGGAAGTGATTCCAGTGGAATCGTCGATGGTGGAGATTACAATGCCGTCAGCTTTGAAAAGACCGGATTCAGAAACCAGGTATAGTATTTCTCTCAGGAGCTGATCCACATCGTAAAACGTAACGATTTTTTTCCCTGTGAGTTTGGCCAGATCATAGAGAGCCGACAGCTCCTCGTACAGGTCGGTCATGGCCTGCATGCTGGAATCAAGGCTTCTCTCCAACTCCCGCAGTTCGTTCTCCCGCGCCTCGATTCTGCGCCTGAAATGGCGCCGCAATAGTTCAAGTTTCTGTTCAAATGTCTGTTCCGGACTCAGCTGTTCATCACTGACAAGCAGCCCGATCCGATCTGCTTTTTCGGACATGAAATCAACAAAATAGCTTACATCAGGCTGAAAACCGGCGATTCCGAGTTCGGACAGGGTGTTACCCTGAAAACGGCCTGAATTGATTTTGAAACACTGAAGTTCATCCTTCTGGACTAGAATTTCAGCGGATCCAAGTTCATTGATCAGGAAAATTTTGACCATAAATCCTATTTATTGCTCCAGCGGCAGGAAAAGCTTGAAAACGCTGCCGTAACCCAGCCTGCTGCTGAAACTGATTCGTCCCCTGCAGAACTCAGCCAGATCCTTGCAGATTGAAAGACCAAGACCAGTACCTGATATCTCATAAGTCATGGAGCTGTCTACCCTGAAAAACCTGTTGAAGATTTTCTCCTTCGCATCCCTAGGGATTCCAATGCCGGTGTCAGCCACCTTGATCATGCATTCTCCCCCGACTTTTCTGAGGGTAACCTTGATCTTGCCTTTTTCCTTATTATATTTTACAGCATTGCTGACCAAATTTACCAATATCTGCTTTATCTTTTCCCTGTCGGATTTGATTGTCACGCTTTCCCTGATGCCAAAGCTGAAAGTGATCTCCCGTTTCTTGATCAGTTCGCGCACCAGGACTTCCACTTCGTGGATCAATGCGCCAACCTCGAATTCCTCAAGCTTAAGCTTCACACGCTTACTCTCCAGCTGTGATAAGGTCAAAAGCTCGTCGATTAAACCTGTTAACCGCTCAGTCTCGCTGTCGATAACGCTCAGAAAATCACGTTCGGTGATTGTTTCACTCTCTCCATTGTCGATCATGTTGATCATAGTTTCTGCGTAAGCTTTGATGGAGGTCAACGGAGTGCGGAGTTCATGCGAGACATTGGAGATCAGCTCGGATTTAATCCTGTCGATTTCTCGCAGTCTCTCGATTTCACGGGACTGGGAAAGATTGCGGCAGGAAATGATGAATCCTGAGATACCGGAGCCGATCTCGATCAACGGTGAAACCGTGATTTCAAGCGGGATCGGTTTGAGCTGGGCATAGAACTCCACCTCGATCACTTCAGTGTGCTGAAGATCAGATGCATTCTTAAGTGCAATGCCGAGACTCTCCCCGCCCTTCCCAGGAAATACAGTCCTGAAACTCTGAGACAAGGCTTTTTCATGAGTGAACCCAAAGAGTTTTTCTGCGGAGCGGTTGAAAGTGGTGATTTTTCCCGAAAGATCCGTCACCAGGATCGCGTTTTCGATGTTTTCCAGGATATTGTCCTGATAATTTTTCAGATTACCCAGTTCGCGATTCTTCTCTTCCATCGTCTGATAAAGGAGGGCATTGTGGATGGCTACTGCAGTCTGGTTTCCAATGATGGAAAAAAGCTCCAGATCCTGTTTCAGATAAACTTCAGCCGAACTCTTGGAAAGCAGGCTGATGATGCCGAGCGGTTTTTCCTTTGAAAGAAGCGGGATCAGAATCGTGCTTCCCAGTTCAGCCCCTGTCCTTTCGTCAAAATCCGGCAGAACAGACACTTTTTTCTGCCCGGTCAAAACCCATGGGAACAGTTCAGCAGACAAGTCACGGATTCTTTTCTGATTGGCAGAGTCCCCCATGGAGTATTTAAGTTCATAAGAATCTCCGGCTGACATGAAGATGGCTCCGTAATAATAAGGTTTGGCTGAATTCAGGAGTTCAAGCGCGATCAGGAAGATTTCTTCCAGGCTGAATTTGAAGCTGATTGCTTCGGACAGTCTGAAAAGGCTGGACAGCAAGTTGAAATAAGCATCCTTGAGATCAGAAATTTCCTTAAGAATTTCGTTTTCATTCTCATTCATTTAGCCAGTTCCAGAAATTCCATGGCCTTCTGCATCTCATCATCCAGTTCCAGATAGACCTTATTCAGTTCTTCAGGAGAGATTTTCAGTTTATACCAGATTTCCTTCACAAGTTGCGGTATGAAATTTCCATCTCCGCCATCACCGATCTTGCGGATCCTGGTGAAAACGTCCCCTGCGTGCACCAGCGAGGTCAGCATATCGGCTTCCGGAGATGCGAGGGGTGTATGGTGGTACTTCAACACACGCACCAGGCGTGGAGGAAGTTTCCATTTCTCGCCAACCACTTCCCCGATGTCATTGTGGTCTGTCCCATCTAAAATTGCCTTTTCTGCCTCTCTGATCCAGATCCTGTGGCTTTGGCAGTATTGGATGACTTTGGCATATTCTGTTGAGAAAAATCTCTGGAAGACTATTTTCCCCACATCATGCAGCAACCCTGCAATGAAAGCCTCTTCAGCTTCAGGATATTTCACCCTTTTTCCGAGTAGCCTGGCCGCCACCCCGACTCCGATGGAATGTTTCCAGAATTCCGGCAGGTTCAGGGCTTCGGATTTCTTTCCCTTGAAAATGTTAAAAACCGAGATTGAGAGGGCGATATTCTTGACATCTCCAAATCCGAGTATCATCACAGCATGTGAAATAGTGCTGATTTTTCTAGGGAAACTGTAAAACGCAGAATTGACGACAGTCAGGATTTTAGTGGTTAAAGCAGGATCCATGCTGACGATCTTAGCCAGGTCGGCAGCTGAAGCCTTAGGATTTTCGACAAGTGTTACGATCTTGTTTACGACTATCGGTAAAGTGGGCAGGTCTTTGATCCTGCCTGCTACAAGTTCAAGATCCATTTCAATCTACTTTGCTCTTCAGATCCTTCAGTTTCTTCCGGATTTCCTGATTTTCGATCTCGACCGGATCAAAATAACTGCTCGCTTCATGATAAATTTTGAGCGCCAGATTGAATTGCCCGTCTTCTTCATGCTTCCGGGCTTTCTTAAGATAGACAAGGCCGAGATTCTTTTTAGCTACCCGATACCCTTCTTCATAAGGATTCAGGGCATTGGGAAACCAGTAGGAGACAGGCCGGAAATCGAAATTCAGATACTTGTTCAAACTCTCTCTGAAATTGGAATATGCAGCATCCCATTCCTCGTCGCTTGGATCATCCGTCTTGTCCTGATTTTCAAGTTTAGCCATCACTTTGTCCCGCAGTTCCTTGTTGTACTCCAGGAAAGCCAGGGCCCGTTCGTATTCGCTGATTGCCAGCGCGGTCTTACCCCGGTTCTGGAATTCGTCTCCCTTGGATATGTAGAGTCTGGCAAATTTTTCCTCGACTTCAGAAAGCTTTTCCATGATTTCATCATGAAATTCAACGCTCAAACTTCCGTATTTCAAGGCTTCCTTGAATTCGACCATGGCTTCTCCCAGATCACCGGTACCAAGAAAGGAGCAGCCGCTCTTGTAATGTTCACCAGCCAGTTCGTCCGACTTCTGCATGCTGACCTTCTTATAAAGGTCCTTGCACTTTTTCTCGATCTCTTTCTGCTTTTTCTCGTCGCCTGTAAGGTAGAGGATGAAATCAAGTTCAGCGATGCCTTCACTGAAATTACCACTGTCAATATATTCCTGGGCTTTTTTTTCGTGCTCAGCCATTAATTCGCGATTGATTATCTCAACCTTTTTTTCCAGATTCTCGTCATTGATCTGATGCAGGCTTAAGATCTCCAATGCCTTGATGTATTCCAGCCTGGCATCCTTTAGATCGCCATCCGCGTATAGCTGATCACCTTTCTTTTCATACTTCTGGCTATTGATTTCCCATAGCTTTTCCCACATTTCGGACTCCTTTCAAGCTCAGGTGTGACTGGTGATTTTTTTTCTCAGGTCTAAAAGAAGCAGGTACAGATAATCATGCTCCCTTTTCCCGAGAACAGGATCGCTTTTTCCGATCTTCCTGTATGCGAGGTCAATCCTCAGCTTGGCCATTTCCCACTTTTCCTGCTTGTAAAAGCAATAAGCCTGCGCCAGGTAGCCGTAAAAACGGTCCGGATAATATTGTATCAGCTTTTCAGCTATCTGCCAAAGTTTTTGATGGTTTTCCTGATCCACATAAAGTATCGACAGGTTGATCAGAGCATAACAGTAATCAGGTTTTACTCTCAAAGCATTGCGATAGCAGTCTTCAGCTTCGACGGAATTCTCCAGGTTGTAGTAACAGGCCCCAAGATAATTATAAATCTCAAAATCCTCAGGATGTCCTTTCAGCTCAGCTTCAAATTCCGGAATAGCTTTGGCAAATTCACCTTTCTCAAACAGGACCAGGGCTGAGCTGGAAAAGACAGGATTCCAGCAAGCGAGCAGCATGATTACCAGAATTGATTTCATCTTTTTACCTTCAGGTAGTCGACTGCTCTCTGGAATGAATTCTTGTAAGTATCGTCAGATTCCCCGTCCAGGGCCTGAGTGTAAAAGTTCACTGCTTCGTCGATCCTGTTCTCCCGGTATGCCATGTATCCCAGTATTGCTAAGACTTCTGGATTACCCTTGGAAATCGGGTTCAGCAGCTTGCGCGCCTGGTCCAGATCACCCTGCTGGCAGAAAATCATGGCTTTGAGCATCTGATCATCCCGGCCCTTCAGACCGCTGTCCCTTGCATCGTCCATTGTTTTGAGGGCCTGCTCATAGTCACCCTCGCAGATCAGCTCCCTGACCAGCGTTTCCCGAACCTGCACATTCAGAAGATTGACGCTGGAAACCGGTTTCTTTTGTGAGGAAAGCAAAGCAGCCGGATCGGATTTCGAACTAGTCGCTGCCGGATTATTATCCTGCAGCTTGGGAACCAGGCTTTCCTGGTTTTTAACCGGTTGAACCAGCTTCAGCCTGTCCGGTTCCTTCAAAACAGGAGCTGCTGTGGCGACCGCCGGAGCGGGCTTCATTTCAGCCTGACAGATGATCTCGATCTTTTTCACAATTGCAATCCGATTCGAGGCAGGGTACAGGGTCTTGAATTCAGCAATCCCGGCAAGCGCATTCCGGTACATATTCAATTGATAATATGCGATCAAGGTCAGGAGGCGGGCTTCTTCGTTGAGCCTTGTGCTGTCGATCTTCCCGTACTCCGCAAGTGCAGCCTGAAAATCTCCCCTCTTCTGGCATTCGAGGCCCGAGAAAATCAGCCTGGCCACAGCCGGATCGCAATTCGGTATGGGAACAGTCTGGGCATCCTGTTCGGCAACGCAATATCCGCAGAAGATCAGGAACAAGAACAAAGTCATCAGCTTCATTTTATCACTTCCATGGAAAATCGTTAAATCAACTGCCTGAGCAGTTCTCTATTAATATTTTCGCCTGTTTTGGGAAATAGTTGAGATGGTAAAGCTTGGCTTGTTAAGAATTGCTGCTAATCCAGCTATGCTGGATAAGCAGCCGTAAGAAAACCTGACGGTTTTCAACGGCTGCTAAAAATACTGGTCCCTGACGCCCTTCAGTTCCATGGCCCGCAATCTCAGTTTAAGCTGAGCGGAAATTTTCTCCGGAGTCTTCTGAAGTTCGCTTTCGAGAAAGAGATTCCCGGCTGCCCTGAGAGATTCGGGTGCATAGTCCAGCAGGTATTCCTTGAAGGTCAGGAGGGCGTTCCGGGTGCAGAATTCGTGGATATGCCCGTTCTTGGTGATTCCCATGAATTTTTCCCCGGTGCGGCCGAGGCGATAGCAGGCAGTGCAGAAAGACGGCAGATAACCGTGTGTGACCAGGTCATGGACAACTTCAGAGAGAGGCCGCTCGTCGCCTACGGTGAATTGCTGCTTGTCCGGCATGTTGGAAATCATGTCGTGATATCCGCCTGGATAAGTCTTGGAACCGGCCGAAATCTGCGAAGTGCCCAGATCGAACATTGATCGCCTGAGTTCAGGATTTTCGCGCGTGGTCAGGATCAGCCCTGTATATGGCACAGCCAGTCTGAGTATCGCCACAATGCGTTTGAAATCATGGTCTGAAACAGCGTAAGGAGGATGAAAAGAGACATCAGAACCCAGCGCGGGTTCCAGCCTGGGTACGGAAATTGTATGCGGACCGACACCGAATTCCGCTTCCATGTGCAGGGCATGGTATAAAAGTGCCATCAGCTCAAATTTCCAGTCATACAATCCAAAGAGCACACCGGTGGCCAGATCGTCGATCCCGGCCTGCTGCGCTCTATCCAGGGCATAGAGGCGGTAGAGGTAATCCTTCTTTTTGCCGCCCAGATGCATTCTGGCGTAAGTTTCCAGATGATAGGTTTCCTGAAAGCACTGGTAAGTGCCAATTTCGGCAGCTTTGAGCTTTTTGTAGCCTTCCACTTCCAGAGGTGCGCAGTTCACATTCGCCCTGCGGATTTCGCCGCTCTTACCGGTTTTCGTCCTGTAAACAGCGGCCATGGTTTCAGCAATCCAGCCGGCATCATGAGCAGGATGCTCTCCGTATACAAGCAGCAGCCTCTTGTGCCCCATCTCTTCCAGAATTCTGACTTCCTCGGAAATTTCCTGCTCAGTAAGGGTTTTTCTTTTTAAATCCCTGTTGGCTGAGCGGAAACCACAGTAAGCGCAATCATTCCCGCATTCATTAGTGATGTATAAAGGGGCAAAGAGTACGATCCGGTTTCCGTAAATTCTCTGCTTGACTGATCTGGCTGCAGTAAATATCCGCTCGTCGAACTCTATTCCGGAATTTATCAAAATCGCAGTTTCGGACGGCGATAGACCTTTTCCCGCACCAGCCTTGAGGATGACTTCAAGAATGGCATGAGCCGGTTTGCTTTTGGCGTCTTCAAGTTCTTGGAAAATCTTGTCTTCAGGAATGAAATTGTCCATTTCAGCACCTTCAATTCTTAGAGCCTCTTACAAAAGAATTTTGTTAGAGGCTCTTAGGGGGCCTTGCTAGAGCCTCCCCATTTTAGTGTTTCATACCTATTTGTCAAGGCAAAAGGGGCTCCCTCGTGGCAGCCCCTTTTGTTCTTTGTCTGAACTTCAATCAACTAAAACTATTTCTTTTCCTTTTTCCCTTTGTCGTTTCCATGTCCGCCATGATCAAGGCCAGTGGTCTGGCGCACCACCTTGCCGGTGATCTTGTCTCTCTCGAAATAATGGGTATGCAGAAGCTCGTGAGCCTTGTGCGAATTCGGTTCGCCCAGGAAATCCTTGTAAATCTGCGCCACAGCCGGATTCTGGTGGGATTTTCTCTTCGGCAGGTTACGGTCTTCCTGATACAGGCCCTGTCCGCGACGCGCCTTGATTGCGATCGTGGAGCCGTAAGGCTGCCCGCCTCCGCCCACGCAGCCACCGGGGCATGCCATTATTTCCACCAGGTGGTAGCTGCTCTTACCGTCATTCTTGATCTCTGCCGAGATCCTGTCCAGCAGCTTCCTGGCATTGGCAAGCCCGTGAGCAATAGCCACCTTGAAGCTTACTGTGCCGACATCCTTGACAGGAATTGGAATCACAGCCTCTTTCACGCCTTCCATACCGCGGCACATCTCCAGGTCCACATTTTCAAGCTCAGTTCCTGTCAGAAGCAGATAGGCGGTTCTGAGAGCGGCTTCCATCACGCCACCAGTAGCGCCGAAGATCGTGGCTGCACCTGTGTATGCTCCCATCAGCTGGTCAGGCATCTCTTCAGGCATGGCCGCAAAATCAATGCCCGCTTCGCGGAGCATGCGGGCGAATTCCCTGGTGGTGATTACATAGTCCACATCCTGATAGCCAGAGGCATTCATCTCAGGCCTTCTGGCCTCGAATTTCTTGGCTGTGCAAGGCATGATTGACACTGAAACTATCTTCTTGGGATCAATTTTTTCCTTTTCTGCGAAATAGGTTTTCACCAGGGTCCCGAACATCTGCTGAGGGGATTTGGCTGTAGAAAGATGAGGGGTCAATTCGGGGTAGAAAGTCTCTACGAACTTGATCCAGCCTGGGGAACAGGATGTGATAATCGGCACGCGGCTCATGTCGCCGGAAGTAATGGCGTGCTTCAGGCTGTTCACGACTTCTGTTCCTTCCTCAAGGATTGTCAGGTCTGCCGTGAAATTCGTATCAAAAACCCTGTCGAAACCGAGTCGTTTCAGGGCTGCGTGCATTTTACCGGAACCGATATAGCCCGGTGCAAATCCAAATTCCTCGCCGATCGCCACGCGTACTGCAGGCGCTTCCTGCACCACCACATACTTTTCCGGATCACTGATCGCCTCCATCACAAGTTCAAATTCCTCTTTTTCGTGGATGGCACCCACCGGGCAGACGGTGACGCACTGCCCGCAATAGATGCAGGATGTGTCTGCCAAAGGCTTGCCGAAGGTGGTGCTGACCTGTGAATCGAATCCGCGGTTCATGATTTCAATGGCATGGACGGCCTGGATGTTGTTGCAGGCCTCGATGCAGCGGCCGCAAAGTATGCATTTCTGAGGGTCACGGATAATATAACCTTCCTTGTCAATGCTCTCAATGCCTTTATTCACCGAAGGAAACCTGTTGCTGCGTATTCCCAGTTTCTCGGTCAATTTCTGCAGTTCGCATGTGCGGTTGCGCACGCAGTGCAGGCAGTCGTCAGGGTGATCGGCCAGGATCAGTTCGATCGCCATCTTCCTCGCTTCCCGCAATTTGCTGGTGTTGGTCCTGATCACCATGCCCCCGGTCACCTCCGTGCAGCAGGCTCTCTTGAAGGTCGGAGATTTTTCCACTTCCACCAGGCAGATACCGCATCTGCCGCTTGCCGGTAAATCTTCATGGTGGCAGAGCGTAGGAATATCGATACCCAGTTTCCTGGCTGCATCTAGGATCGAAGTGCCTTCCAGCACCTTCAACTCCTGGTCATTGATCTTTATCATGACTTCTTTCATCTTAAATCCTCCTCATTTAATCAATTCAGCAGCAAAATATTTATATGCGGACATGAGCGGCATTATAGGAGACTGGCCGAGGGCACAGAGTGAGCTGTCCTTCATGTTTTTGGATAGCGCCAGCATCTTTTCCAGATTGGTTTCCGGCTGATCCCCGGCCATGCATCTATCCAGCAGCACATTGAGCATCTTGCATCCGATCCGGCAGGGAGAACATTGCCCGCATGACTCATGTTCAAAGAACATTAGTATATTCTTAAGCACTTTCCGCATATCGTGTTTGCTGGAGAAAATCATTACAGCTCCGGAGCCGAGAGTAGCATTCTGGGCGGCAAGATTATCATAATCTAGCTTTATGTCCAGCATTTCGGTTCCCATGAAGCAGCCGGCCGCTCCTCCCACAAGCGCTGTTTTGAAAACCGCTTTGGAAGATTTCATCCCGCTGGCTGCTGATTCCAGCAGTTCCCGCAGAGTAACGCCCAGTTCGGCTTCATACACCCCCGGATTTTTCACGTCACCGCTGATCGTGAACAACTTGGTCCCTGGTGATTTCTCAGTGCCGAAACCGCGGAACCATTTGGCTCCATTTAAAATGATCAGGGGAACATTGGCGAGAGTTTCCACGTTGTTAACGACAGTGGGTTTCTGCCAGAGGCCCTTGACACCCGGGAAAGGCGGTTTCAGGCGCGGATAACCGCGATAGCCTTCCAAAGAGCTGATAAGTGCGGTTTCATCACCGCAGACATAAGCTCCAGCTCCTTTTCTGACCTCTATTTCAAAATCAAAACCGCTGCCCAAAATGTTTTTTCCGAGAAATCCAATACACCGGGCTTCATCAATCGCGTGAACTATGCGCAGATACGACAGCCGGTATTCTCCGCGGATATAGATGTAACCTTTCTGTACGCCAAATGCATAACCGGCAATGATCATTCCTTCCACGATCTTATGAGGGTCACCTTCCATCAGGGGCCGATCTTTGAATGTGCCCGGCTCGCCTTCATCAGCATTGCAGACGAGAAATTTTTCCCCCTGCAGCGGGGCTGTGAAGCTCCATTTCAGCCCTGTGGGGAAACCCGCGCCGCCGCGGCCGCGCAATCCTGAATTCTTCACTTCATCTATCACCGCAGCCGGCTTCATCTCGGTGAGAGCTTTCTTCAGAGCTTGATAGCCCTTGGCACCGCGGTAGGATTCAATATCTTCCGGGTTGATGACCCCACAGTTGGCCAGCAGGTGCATGCGGAAATTGCTCATTTTTTCCTCCCGATAGCATTGATGATCTCATCTACTTTTTCCACAGTCAGGTTACCGTGGACATCGTTGTCCACCATCATCGCAGGAGCGAGATCGCAGACTCCAAGACAGGCCGACGCTTCAAGCGTGAAATTTCCGTCCTTGGTAGTCTCCCCTTTTTTCACTTTAAGTTTCTGCTCAAGGTGAGAAAGCAGGTCTTCTCCACCTGCCATGTAGCAGGAAGGGGATTCGCAGAGTCTGATGATATGCTTTCCGCGCTTTCTGCGGCTGAACATGGTATAAAAGCTCAGCGTGGCCTCGACTTTGTTTGCCGGAAGATTGAGGTATCTGCTTACTTCCACGATGTCCTCGTCGGCAATGAAATTCTTCCCCGACTCATTCTGCAGGTCATGCAGGATGTGGAGAAGATTCTCCGGATGAGGTTCGTACTTCTTGAAGATCTTGCTTCTGTCCATTAAATCCTCCTTGGTTTATTCTGATGGAATTTTATCCGATTTTCCCGCTCATTCTTCAATTTCCCGGATTTCATCCTGGTTCTGGTTGTCAATAAAATACAAAAGACTTCTCAATTCCACAGCCATGTCCACGCTGGATACAAAGACATCAGCGGGCAGTTTCAACTTGACAGGGGCAAAGTTCAGGATTGCCTTGATGCCAGAGACAACGAGTTTCTCGGCCACAGTCTGGGCATGCACTGATGGGACACAGATAATGCCGAGTTTGATTTTCTGCAGAGAAATAGTTTTCTGTAATCCGGTTATGTCTGCCACCCTGATTCCTGAAACAGTCCGGCCGATTTTGGCAGGATCGCTGTCAAAGGCAGCAGTTATTTTCAAGTTGTAACCGGAAAATCCCGGGTAATCCAGGAGCGCGCTGCCGAGCTTTCCGATGCCGACCAGTGCAATCTCCGTATCGCCGCTGAAACCAAGAATCTGTTCCAGTTTTTCTTTAAGATGCAGAAGGTTATAACCAACGCCCCTTTTTCCAAATTCCCCAAAATAGGAAAGGTCTTTGCGGAAAAGCACCGGAGAGACTCCGGAAAATTCGGACATTTCCATGGAAGAGACCAGTCTGACACCCTTGCTTTCCAGCTCACGCAAATGCCGCAGATACAGATTCAGCCTTTTAATAACTTCGGGCGAGAAATTTTCTTTCCAGGAATCGTTTTTCCTCATGACATCCTCAATGTCGAAATTTTCTCAAGCCTGCAGTACATGTTTGTGATATAATTCACAAATTTATCACCGGGAAATTTAATTGTCAAACCCAGAATCCTTCCCTGTCATTTCGAACTGACCTTGATCAGGCTTACTTCCACCTGCCCTCCATCGGCGAGGATGCAGTTCAATACTGCCACCGGGATCCGCTGTCCGTTGAATCCGGAAACGATGATTTTCCCGCGATGAATTGTAGGATTCCGGAAAAATTTTTCGATCTTTCTGCCAAGTGAACGTGTAAACAGCGGAACTGCTCCTGATATATCGGCACTGCCATAGGACAATGCCATCCATGTCTTTCCTGATGTTTTTCCATTCAGCTCATAAACAATGCTCTGGCAGCTCTGAAGCTCGGGCAGAAAAAACAAAAAAACCGCCAGCGCAAGCCCCAGTCTGGATTCGATGGTAAATCCTGATTTGTATGCTGCAAAGGAGAGGACCGCCACTGCCGCAAGAACAGGAGTCAAACCTGAATCAAATCCAGCTGAAATTTTAACGAACCAGTGAAGCAGCGGCTCCAATATTGCCATCTCCAGATGGAACAGTTGAAAAATTAATCTGCAAATAAATTCCGGCAGCAGCAAGGCTTGAAACAACAGATATCCTGTGAACGTTCCGATCGTAAGCAGGGGGAAAAAAAAGAGATTGCTGATGAAAGCGATGGGATGCAATTCGCGGAAAATCATGACGCTGACCGGTAGAATTTGGAACTGCATTCTGGAACTGGTCAGGATAAATGCCCTGACTCCGATTTCGCTCCTGACAGATACCAGGCTGAACATGGCCAGATAGCTGAGGTAAAATCCCACGCTGAAAGCATCCCCAGGGAAAAGCAGTAATTGCAGCCAGCCCGATGCGATCAGAGTGCTGACCGATTTTTTTTCAGCACCGAGTGATTCTGTTTTCAGGAAAATCACCATCATGATGAATGATCTGACAGCTGCCGGTGGAGTTCCCACCAGTATCAGATAAATCAGGGACGGTAAAATCATGGTCAGGAGCATTTTTTTCCGGCCATTGTTGAGCAGAGTCAAAGCTCCCAGCAGAATGCTGAAATTGAAACCAGAGATCGCAAGGTAAGCCATCAATCCCAGATCGCGGAAATATCCATAAAGAATGGAATTCGGCTGTACAATCCCCAAAATCGCACTCTTGAAAAAATCGCTTCCAAATCCGCCTAAATAGACTTCTGAAGCAAAAATGAGTTTTCTGAAATAAATAGAAACCCTTGTATCTTTGGAAACAACTTTTTTCAGAGTGAATCTGCGTTTTTCGGTCAATCCGCGATACAGGCTCCCGGGAGAGGAAAATGGATGCATCAGCAACTCGCCGACAGAAGCTTTACAGGTTCCGTTAAGGATCTGCCCGGGAAACGGAAAAGGCCTGAGTGAACAGACAACTTTGGTGATTGAAGGCAATAAATGACCTTCTCGCTTGAGCAACACGGTAAAGCTGGACTGACCTGGATTGATCTCTGAGGGAAAGCTTAACGCAAAGGCTTGAAACCTGCACTCCTCTGCGACAAATTTCCTGCACGCAATCGATTCACATTCAATGCTGATTTCCGATCTGTTCAATCCTACTAGTAAAGCCAGCAGAAAAACTGTCAAGGGCAGCAGAAAACTGAAGTTCCTGTTCCTGGAAAAAATCACCAGGATCAAAGTGTTGAGGCCGATCAATTCAAAAATATGTTTTGAAAATCCGAACAAACCCTGCCAGAGGCTCAGATTGATTCCCAGAGCCAGCCCGCAGAAACTGTAAAAAAAAGCGGTTTCAAAAGGCATCAAGCCCCCTGATGTCCATAGAATGTCCACAATTCAACAGATGCAGATGCGGATAAGAAAAACTTGAGTTTTTAAGCGTTTCAGCGACCAGCAGATCTTCCCCGCTAAAGTGGATGCCTGACAGAAACAGCCTGACTTCGAGAAAACCCATGATTTCATCATCAAAGTATGAACCCTGTTTGAACTTGTAATTCACGACAATCACCCAGGTGGAATGCTCTGCTGCCAGGGCCGAGAGTCTGCGGAAAAATGCCACTCTGTCTCCATCATCCGGAAAAAGCAGAGAAAACGCGGAATCTATCACCACTATCTGAGCAAGATCGTTTTTTAAAAACAGCTCGCAAACGCTCAGCACTGCCTTTCCGTGATTGTGGTTGAAAAATATCGGGCCGTCTCCTGAACGCAGATAATTCCAGTGGAATCCGAGATTGAATTCTGCGTTGACATACAGCACTTCAGCCGATTGGTGGATGTTGCGCAGCAAATGGATGATGAACAGCTCCTTGTAATCGCCATTCTCATCGATCAATTCCCAGAGGCCTGGGCGAAAGTGCGCGGCCCAGGCGGCCAGGATGCAGTCATTGAATTCGAGCTTCACAGTGCAGCCAGGAGCATTGCCAGGTCAATGAACCTGAAAATCACGAAGATGAGCAACAAAAGGGTCAAGTAAGCCTGATAGAATTCTTCGTCCTGCATGATGACTCCAGATTTGAATTTATCAGTGATAAAAGCAACCGTCATGCCAGGAGAAGGGAGGCGCAGTTTCAGGAGTTTCAGAATCTACTTCCGAAAATAGTCTCAAAATGAAACTAAACAGTCTGAAATTGAGAAAATGGACTACTTCGAATTCCTGTAATACGGCATGCCAAGCGTGACTGGCGCTGAAAATCTGCCCGATTTTCCGGAGCCTGTCAGTATGGCCAGGGTAGCCAGATACGGCAGCATCAGCAGGAAATGCGGGGACAGATAATTCTGCAGGAATGAATACTGCAGGACATAGACAGCGCTGAAGAGATAAGCCATCGGAGCAGCACGTGCGGGATTCCAGGCTGAGCTGATCGTGAGTGCAATCACGATGAAACCGCGGCCTCCAGTCATTCCCTCGATCCAGGCCGGGATATAAACCAGGGAGAGATACCCGCCTGCCAGGCCGGCCATCGCTCCTCCGAAGACAACTGCCAGCAGCTTGTAGCAGTTGACCGGAACGCACATGGTTTCCGCTGCCAGCGGGTTATCGCCGATGGCTTTCAGCCGCAGTCCCTGTCTGGTGTGCCGGTAATGCAGAAAGACCAGCAGCCAGATCAGCAGCGACAGATAAAAAACTGGATCCTGCGAAAAGAGTGAGCCTCCCAGAAGAGGAATTTCCGAAAGCAGCGGTAGTTTTATAGACTGGAATCTTGATGTCAAAGTTGTCCCGATCAGGGTCTTCCCGAACAGACCGGAAAATCCAAGCCCCAGCATAGTCAGAGCCAGGCCTGAAACAATCTGATTTGAGCGCAGCCAGACTGTGGAGATTGCGTGCAGCAGAGCCAGCAGCGCTCCTGCTAACAGTGCAGCCAGAAGCCCCATCCACGGGCTTCCAGTGCGGGCGGCCATCCAGAAACCGCTCACTGCTCCTACTGACATCATGCCTTCGATCCCGAGGTTGATGATGCCGGCCCGTTCTGTGTAAATCTCACCCAGAGTTCCGAGCAGGAGAGGGGTTCCGGCAGACAGAGCTCGATTCAGTATAGATACGGCCAGTTCAAGTCCCGGCATTCCCGCCCCTCCTAATAAAAATTCTATTTTCCAGAAAAAATTCCCCTGTGATCAGGAAAAAAAGGATCACTCCGTTGAAAACATTCACGACAGCGAAAGGCAGGCCCAGGGAAATCTGCACAGCGTCCCCTCCTACCAGCAGGCCTCCGAAAAAAATCGATGACAGAATGCAGAGGAGAGGATTCATCCCTGAGATCCAGGCCACTATGATCGCTGTAAAGCCATATCCTGAAGAGACAGCCCAGGGATAGGTAAGATGATGGTGAATCCCGCAGAGTTCGCCTGTTCCGGCTAGTCCTGCCAGACCACCGCTCAGGCCCATTGCCAGGAGCGATACTTTCAGGGGACTGATCCCTGCCCTGTCGGCAGCCCGCTGATTCTCGCCGCTCAGTCTGATTTCGAACCCGAAAGTGGTACGGGAGAGGAGAAAATATGACAGTGCAGAAAAAAGCAGGCCCAGGGTTAGAGTCAGATAATGAATTCTCGTGCCAGGAATCAGCCCCAGAGTCGCAGAGACAGGGAAATTATCAGTATAAGGAAATCCCCATTGTGTCTTGCCTTTCCAGGGGCCGTAAATCAAGTACTGCACAGCTTCAATGGCGACATAATTCAGCATCAGGGTAGAGATCACTTCATTCATGCAGAATCTGTGCTTGAGCCAGGCAGCCAGCATGCCAAAGAGCGCTCCGCCGAGCATCCCGGCCATAAACATCAGAGGCAGGACAAGTACTGAAGGCATAATTGAAGCATTCAGTCCGGTCCAGGTCGCCAGAATGCAGCCTGCCAGCAGCTGCCCTTCTGAGCCGATGTTCCAGAGTTTCGCCCTGTAGGCGAGGCAGAGTCCGCTGCTGATCAGGATCAAAGGAATCGCCTTGGTAATCGTTTCAGATAACCCATAGGAGCTGAAAAATGAACTGAGCAGAATTTTCTGCAGCGCTGTCAATGGATTCACGCCTCGTAATGGGAAGATCAGGCTGGCTGCCAGAATCGCCAGGATCAGTGACAACAAATAGATAGTCAGCGTCAGGCGTCTGCTGCGATCATATCTTTTCTCAAAACTGATCCGAAACACGGTTTAAGCTTCCTCCAGCCATTCCACTAAGGACTTCATTTCTTTCTGTCAATTATCAACAACTCCGCCCATCATCAGACCGATTTTTTCGAGAGTCATCTCCCCAGGCCTGAAAATGCCGGTGATCCTGCCTCTGAAGATTACGGCGATCTTCGAACACAAGCCGAGAAGCTCGTTAAGGTCTTCGGAGATGAGAAGAACTGCAGCGCCCGATTCTCTAATTTCCAGCAGCTTTCCGCGGATGAACTCGCTGGCCCCTATGTCCAGGCCGTAAGTGGGGTGAGACGCAATCAGAAGCCTGGGTCTGCGCTCTATTTCCCGGCCCAGGATCATCTTCTGAATATTGCCTCCTGAGAGATATTTAATCAAACAGTCTATCCCAGGGGTTGAGACAGCGTATTTTTCCACGATTTTTCCGGCATGAGCTTCTGCTGCTGCCGGTTTCATCAGAAATCCTCGTGAAAATGGACTGCCCTGATAGTCTTTCAGGATCGAGTTGTCAGATAAATCGAGCCCTGCCGCGCACCCGCATTCCATCCTGTCTTCAGGGATTTCGGAAACCCCTGATTCATTGATCTCTCGAACCGTCATGCCGGCGATTTCCCTGCTGTAGAGCCTGATCCTGCCGCTCTGTAGTTTGTTCAGTCCGCAGATGGCTTCCGCGAGTTCGCGCTGACCATTGCCTGCCACGCCTGCGATCCCGAAAATCTCTCCTGAATGTATAGTCAGGGAAAAATCGGCGACTGCCGGGAGCCCTGCCTCACTTCTGACAGTCAGAGAATCGATCTCCAGGACTTTTTCCCCATCCTTAACTTCCCCGCGATTCCGGCTGCCGGCGATTCCAGTTCCCACCATCAGGCCGGCCAGTGCGTTCCTGTCAGTCTGCGCAGTGAGCACTTCACCCGCCGGTTTCCCCTTTTTAAGCACAATCACGCGGTCAGTGATCTCCAGCACTTCTTCAAGTTTGTGGGAAATGAAAATCACTGACTTTCCCTTTGCTTTCAATTCCCGCAGAACTGCGAAAAGATTCCGGGCTTCTCCAGGAGTCAGCACTGATGTCGGTTCGTCCAGGATCAGGATTTCAGCGCCATGCAGCATCACTTTCAGAAGCTCCGTGCGCTGGCGCTCGCCTGCAGATAGATTCGAAACTCTGGCGTCAGGGTCAATCTGAAACGAAAATTCCTGAGCGAATTTCCGGATCTTTTCCCTGAGATTCTTTAATGGATGGACAAAGGGAGTCTCCCTGAGTGCCAGAGCGATGTTTTCCGCGACAGTCATGGTATCGATGAGCATAAAATGCTGATGCACCATGCCGATGCCGAGTGACACCGCCACAGCCGGCGAACTGATTTCCACAATTTTTCCGTTGATCAGGATCTCGCCTCTGTCAGGCTGCGTAAGGCCATACAGCACATTCATCAGCGTGCTTTTGCCTGCCCCGTTTTCACCAAGCAGCCCCAGGATCTCTCCTGATTTCAATTCAAACGAAATCCCGTCATTGGCCGTAAAAGGACCGAAACGCTTGGTGATACCTTGTACCTGAAGGTTAATGTGATTCAAAGGCAGATCCTATGAATTAAGTTGATATCTCATTACTTGAATAAAAGACTCTCAATCATAAATAGGTAGCTTCATTCCTGGATTTGATCCGATAGATCACTTCTACAGCCAGGTCTTGCGAAATTCATCATAGGGAGTAAATGAACAAGCTTCAAGTTCGGCTTTCAGAAGATCGCGTGTGTCTTCCAGATTTTCGATCAGTTCCATGAGTTCCCTGTATTTTTTCAAGCCGATAATCACGCCTTTCTTTTTACCTTTATCATCAGTAATGAAATCACCGGTCACATTCCCATTGCGTGGCATGGTCCCTCCGCATCGACAATATAATTCATGATACAACTGGAAATTGAGTAAGGCAAATATAGCAAAATCCTGATTCCTGACGATCCCTGCACCATTGCCTCGGTGAGCAATCAATTGCTCCGGTAAGCTTCCTTCCGGTGCTTGACAGCAAGAATGAAGATGATTTTCTTTTCAGTATCAACCTGATAGATGATTCTGTAGTTTCCCGAACGATACCGCAGGATAGACTGGCCTTTTCTGCTGCCCTTCAGCTTCTTTACTCCACGAGTGAATGGATCGGTTCCGATCTGAGAAAAAGACTTTTCAATCTGGAGAATACATGATTCCGGGATTTTTTCCAGATCCTTCAGTATCGAGCGGGCGTAAATCAGTCTATAGACTGAAGTCATTTCCGGAGTCTGCGTTTGATGAATTTTTTTACTTCGCTTGCGCCTATGGTCTCGTCTTTCAATCTTTTTTCAGCCAGAGCAAGGTCTTCTTCATCTTCAATCAGCTCACTGATTTTTTCCTCGATGATCCTGGCCAGCAGGAAATTCTTCTTCATTCCGTGGCTGTCGCAGTACTGGTCGAACATCAGCTTCAATTCGCGTGGAATCCTGATCCCGATCGTCACACTGTCCATATATACCTCCTGCTAGCAATTGACAGCATTTATATAATAATGATATCACTAAATATCAAACAATGCATTTCCATCCGTTCATTGCCAATGCACCAATTCATGTCAGGGGTCGAGAGGGTAGCTCCAAACCTTGGGTAAAGAAGCTCAACCCGTTTTAGCCGGAAAATCTGATTTGTTATCAGACTTGTGGTAAGAACGAACTGTGAGAGAAGCACAATCTCGGCACGCCCCGCAAGGGGTTTCAAGGGGACAGAGTCCCCTTGATTGGAGAGTTCGCCAAGAAAATATGGATGACCTCCTATAAACCTGGGACTGGTTACCCTATAAGTGTAAAGTAATAAACACTTACAAACAGGAGGCCATCAATGAAAAGGATACTACATGTAGGACTGGATGTC
>JAQTZZ010000051.1 GCA_028687545.1 Candidatus Wallbacteria bacterium | reverse complement strand
AGAAATTGGCGGTTGCCGTATGTGAGCCTGCAGCGCAGTACTGGATGTCTGCGAATGTAACAGTCTGCGTAGAACCTGTGACATCGAGCGTATAGGCTCCAGAACCGGAACTAGCCAGAGTGATCAGGCTGCCTGCTGTACCTGTGATGGTAAAAGTACCGGAAATGGTCTGGGTTTTGCCTTGTTCGAAATTCAGAGTCTTGCCTGCGGTTGTGCAGGTGAAATTGTTGAAGGCAGAGCTACCCCTGAAATTGACAGTACCTGCGCCTTGTACAATAAAATCCGCACTTGGCGTGTAAGTTTCACTTGTGTTGTTGAAAGTCAGGGCTCCATTGAGGATGGTGCTGCCTGCAGTGGCTGTATAGCTGGAAGTGTTGGTCCAGTCACTGTTGAATGTGTTGGTGCTGGTACCGCCTGTGAATGTGCCTGCATTGCTGAAAGCTCCTGTACAGGAGAAAGTGGAATTACCGTGGATGGTGAGCGTACCGCCTGAAATGAGCGTATTGCCTGTGATTGAGAGATTCCTGTCAGCCGCTCCATCATAGGTGGTGAAGGTACCGCCTGTGATTTCCAGGGTTTCGCCGACAGCCAGATCCGCACCAGGCAGCTTGAATGTGTCTCCTGCCGCACCAGCTAAGCTGATATTTTTATAAGTCCAGCTTTTGATCTGGCTGTTGAGCGCACCTGTACCTTTGTAGATCACTTTTGAGCCTGAATTCAGTGCAGGGACAATGTTGAAGGTCTCATTACCCTTTGTTTCCAGTGTGCCATTGACAATGAAACTGCCGCTGCCGCCTGAGATGGTAAAATCCCAGCCATTGGTTTTCAGAGTGGCATTAGCGTCAATAGTCAGGCGGTTGACTTCTGCAGTGTTCGTAAGAATAGGCTGATTGGCGCAAGCCCCGATTTCCACGCTGTCCATGATTGACGGGAACAGGCCGATCTTCCAGTTCTTGGGTTCGCTCCAGGCTGTATCTTTGCCTCCTGTCCAGACTATAGTGCCGAAATTCCAGCCGAAGTTATTGCCCTTATTGGATGAATTGACTGCTGTGATCAAAGTTCCGCTGTTTTTCGAATCCTTGACTGTGGCATAATTAACATTGCTGTTAGTGACATTGATCTGGGCTGTGTCTCCGTCGTTCGTGGAAACTAGATTCACCAGGTTCTCTGAAGTGCCTTGAATTTTCAGAGTATTGATTGTCTGTTCGCAGGTAGAGGTATTATCGAATCTGATTATCTTGCCAGGCGACAGGCAGGCCAGGATATTGAAACTGTTGTTGCCTTTGATTTCAACAGTGCCTGAGCCTGTAACTTCCACTGAACCGTTATTGTGGTTAAAGGTTCCGCCGCTGTGGTTGAAAATCTGGTTGGAACCTGAGAAATAGGTATTCCTGATCGTAGCGTCAAAAGTGCCGCCTGAAATTGTGATGTCCCCGCCAAAGATCTCATTTGCAACTGCGCCTACTCCTCCTATGTAGTGGCCGGTTCCATTTACAATCATCGGACCATTGAAAGTAATGTTTTGCCCAGTAGTATAGACATTCAGAATTCCATTGCTGGAAATCTCGGTAGTCCCTCTCACAGTCAGAGCATAGTTGGTAGGCCAGAATTCCCCATTGGAAATATTCAACTCTGTGTTAACCTCTGTGAGTTCCTGCAGGTGGAATGAATCTTTGTTGGCACCTATTTCTATCCCTGCAATGATTAAAGTTTCAATAGATGAAAAAGTATTCCAAGGCTGGATGATGTATGCCTCTGATATTCCGTCATTGGTTCCTGTATAAATCACTTTTGAGGTTGAGAGCAGATTGGGTGGCGTAATGATTTCAGCAACGCTGCCTATCATTTCGATAGTTCCGCCTACGATGAAACCGGCTGTGCTTGTAGTTACGTGAAGTTCATTCCCATTTAAATTTAAAGTTGCTCCATTATTGACAGTGATTGAATTAACTCTGACAAGTCCGTTGTGTAAAGTTCCGTCTGTAGAATGGATAGTTGGTTGATAAGTCCCATACGAAATTGTGACATCGTCTGATTCCAGAGGAACAGCTGCAGGGCTCCAATTGGTATCAGTTCCCCAATTCGCGTCAGTGCTTCCCAACCAGAGAACTCCGGCTCTTAAAACACTGGTTTGAATCAAAAACAAAAAAAGCAATGTAAAAAATGCTGAAAAAGACTTTCTGTTCATCCGCTCCCCACCTGACATCCCCGGAAAATCGAAAATATCCAGGCGCAACATAAGCATACCTGATTTCTGATCTGTTCAGAGGAATCAGTTAATGCTTCACTCATCCTGATTCAATTATAGCCCGGATGAGGTTGACTCACAAGGATTGTTCTCTCTGAAAACAGCATGTGACTGATTTCTCGACTTAGGCAAATTTTGTGGTGTGCAACCAGATGTCTGTCAAAAACCTTGATTTGTAGCGGGTCCTGTCCTGGCATCTGAAGCTGTTGAAAAACCCTCCGGGTTTTGTTACAGCTTCGGACGCCTGGCCACCCCACAAGGGCTTCAGCGGCATGATAAGGAAAATTTGCCAAGCTCGAGTTAATGAGTCGTTTGCGGAGCAGGTTCCCTGCTTTCCTTGCTGAACGAAAGCGCCAGCAGGAGAAGCAGCATCACTATATAGGCGGAAGTGAACTGATATGGAACCTGATTGGCCGGGTAAGTCAGATTCCAGGGCAGATACATGCTGCCGTCCGGAATCGCGGAATGGATGATGCCGAAAAAGGAGAATACTGCGCAGACGCCTAAATACAGAGCGGCTTTTCTAAGTCTGCGGTCGATCATTTCCGCCATGAAAGCTCCCCAGAGCATGGCAGTGAGGATGAATCCATTGCCCAGCGCAACAGTCACCATCAGTTCAGGCAGGCCTTTGCCTGACATGTTGGTGAGCATGGCATTGAAAACATCCGGGGAAACCAGATCAGGGTTGGAAAACTTGATTTTAAGCAGCTGCGCCACTGTGGGAAAATATGCGAAGGCGACAGCAGGCGCGTGCCTGAGCGGGCAGGCGTGGAAAGCCTGGGTCATGATGTCTAAGGCTACGAACACCAGGATCGGCGCGATCACAGCCTGAGGGATCAGTTCCACAATATAGCCGACATAGCCGAAAATCCCTCCCAGCCCGATGAACAGGCCTGTGATCAGGGTGTATCCGGCCCGGCTGCCCATCTGCTTGTATGCGGGCTGCCCGATGTACGGGGTGGACTGGGCTACGCCGCCGCAGATGCCTGCGAGCAGGGTGGCAAGGGCTTCTGTCAGCAGAATGTCCCTGGTCCTGTAATCATCGCCTGCCAGGCGGGCGGATTCTGTCACATTGATGCCGCCGACCACTGTCAGGATGCCGAAGGGAATCGCGATCGGCAGGTATTTCAAAGCTTCAGCAAAGCCCTGGATAAAACCCATGTTTGGAATCGGCAGCCCGAAATTAAGCGATCCGTGGGGGGCGGCATAGGTCCCGCCAACCCATCCCATAGGTCCGAGTATGTAATACAGGATCGTACCGATCGAGACTGCTCCGAGCACTCCCGGGAAATTATAAGGAAGCTTGATGCGCGCTACCAGCGTGTATAAGACAAGTCCCAGCGCCACCATTCCCACCAGCGGCATGCCGAAGATTTCCACGATCGGGATGAAGCCGATCAGAGCCAGTCCGATTCCAGCTAGCGAACCGAGCAGTCCGGCCTGAGGCACTATTTTCTGCACATATCCGCCGATGAATGAGAAAAGCACCTTGACCAGCCCGATGATCACCATGGTGGCCATGCCTATGTACCAGGTCATCATGGCTGCGTCAGCTTCAGGCATGCCCTTGGCTTTCAAGCCCAGGAAAGCAGGCCCGAGCACTGCGAGCGCGATGCCGATCGAAGAAGGCGTGTCCAGCCCGAGCGGCATGGCTGTTACAGTGGGGTTATTGGTGCGTTTGGAGAGCCTGAAGGCGAGCCAGGTGTAAACAAGGTCACCGAACAGCACGCCAAAAGCGGTGCCTGGGAACATCTTGCCGTACACGATTTCAGCAGGATATTTGAATCCAAAGATCAGGATGCCTGCCATGATTGAAAGCACTGTCATATTGTCGAACATCAGGCCGAAAAAGCCGTTGATGTCGCCCACCACGAACCATTCGTATTTCCGGTTGCCGTTCGCTGCATTATTAATGGACATTACCCCTCCTTTTCCATAGAGCTATTTTAAGCAAATAACTCGATGTTGGCAAATTTATTACCTCGACTTTGGCAAATTTTCCATATCATGCCGCTGAAACCCTTGTGGGGTGGCCAGGCGTCCGAAGCTGTAACAAAACCCGGAGGGTTTTTCAACAGCTTCAGATGCCAGGACAGGACCCGCCACAAATCAAGGTTTTTTAACAAATATTTGGCTGCACACCATAAAAATTTGCCAACTCAAGTGATATTAATTATCCATGACTATGTATTATTTCAACTCATTCCTGATAAACAAGCCTGAATCCATAGAGGCAGTCTCTGCCGACCGGATCACCCCTGCCGCGGGCTGCAGACCGGCAGAGGGACGGTTCGTCCACCCAGGAACCGCCGCGCAGCACCCGGGAACCGACAGCCTGATTTTCGGGGTTTTCAGCCGGTGAGCTCATGTAATACATGCTGCTGTAACCATCCTGGCACCATTCCCAGACATTGCCGCTCATATCGTAAAGACCCCATAGATTGGGTTTTTTCTTTCCTACTTCCCTGGTCTTGCCTTCGCTGTTCAGTCCAAACCAGCAGAAATCGCTGTCAATCGCATCCCCCCAGTAATACCTGGTTCTGCTGCCTGAGCGGCAGGCATATTCCCATTCCGCCTCAGTGGGAAGCCTGAAGCAGTCATCAGTTTTCTGATTCAATTTTTTCAGAAATGCCTGGCAGTCCTTCCAGCTCACTGTGTCTACCGGCAGCCTGGCTCCCTTGAAAGCGCTGTTGTTTTTCCCCATGATAGAGAACCATTGATCCTGGGTGACTGCATATTTTCCGAGATAAAATCCGTGCTTGAATTTGACCAGATGCTGTGGATGCTCGTCAGGGTCACCCTCAGATTCAGGACTTCCCATCAGGAATTGGCCTGGAGGGATGAAAACGAATTCCATAGTCAGATCAGGAGCGATTCTGATGATCCTGACTTTATTTCCTGATCCTGGCTCGATTGAAAAATCCGAATTCCGCAATCCCTCGAGTATCTTTGAAATATCGGATAACCCCCGGCTGACCAGGCTGGAGTCAGGATCTGTCAGGCTTCTTTTTCCTGAAACTGTCAGCTTCTTCCTGTCAGACATTTCGATCCCTGCCAGCCAGAAGGTCGTCCAGTATTTCCCTGGACAATCTGATGTTTTCATCGATCCGTTTCCCGAGCAGCCCGAGCAGATCCATCCCCTGATGTTCGGCCAGCTCCACTTCGAGCATCAGGGTATACATATCCAGTTCTTTTAAATCTTCGATTTCAGACTTGATCGTCGAAAGTCTCATCCTGATCTGGGCCAGGCTGCGGATCGCGCGCACCAGGTCAAAAGCCACACCCTCCCCTGATACGAGTTCAGAGTTGGAATCCCATTCCAGGCTGATTTCACGGATCTTTGAAATGTCGCCTCTGGCATAGGCTGCATTCAGTTCAGCCATCAGCCTGTGGCAGATTTCCTTGAATTTCGGGTCCAGCACCTTGTCCGGATGGATCTTGGCAGCGCACTGTCGGTACATCCGTTTCAGCTCGTCCGTCGGATTGAAATGGTGAAGTTCTTCAGATTCCTCTTCATCTTCCACTTCTGACCTGATTTTCTCGGCAGCAGCGCGCAGCAGCAAGGCTTCACCGGATTTTTCCCTGTCCAGAGGAGCAAGCTTATTCCGCTCTTCCGCGATCCTCGCTTTAAGTTCGTCCAGTTCCAGGTATTTCCGGCCGATTTCCTGATAATATCTGCAGGTGAACTGCTTGATGTTGAAGCGCAGGTTGGTCAATTCCAGCTCAGCTTCAGCCAGCTGCTCTGAAAGACTCTGGATCTCGTCGCGCTTGAGCTGGAGTTCCTGTTCCTCTGGCGTAGCTCCGATGCTGTCCTGAGCTGGTTTCTTCTGCTTGCGACTCATGGGAGCCGTTTCCTTCTGACGGGATTTTTATTGATCTGAAATGCTCTTAAATGTTAACTCTAATCCAGCCTGTTTTCCAGCTCCAGATAACCATCAGACCTACATGGACAAAAAATGGGAAAATGATGGAACTCAGCCTGAGCTTACACTCTTGAATGGACTTCGACTCAGGTTCACTGTCATTTCCACTTGACTGAAAAAGATTTTCAGGCCATAATTAAATTGTAGCAAGCTTGATAAGAGAACAAGATCAAATGGACTTGGAGGTTCTATGAGGAATTTCCTATCTGTTGGTTTTGTATTTTTGATTTTTATTTATCTTGTCCATGCCGCACCTGCAACACCAGGTAATTCTCTTCAGAACGTTAAAGGAACCGTCAATCTCAAATCGCGGTCCATACATGATCAGATCGCCAAACTGGAAACCGCCAGCGAAATCACTGCCGAGGAAAGCCAGACAAAACCCTGGTCCATCATGATTTACGCCAGCCTGGATGCCGAAGATTGGCTGGAACGACGCATGCTGAAAGAAATAACGGAGATAGCCGGATTCGGCAATTGCAACGGCCAGATTCATATTGTGGCCCAGGTAGATTTCCTTGGTTCGCAGACAGACAGGACTACCACCCGTTATTATATCACCAAGGATGCGCTCAATGTCAGATGCAGGGAAAATAACATCAATTCCAATCTCAATACAGGCGACCCGAACAATTTTCAGAGCTTCCTGGAATGGGCTGCTTCCTACCCGGCAAATCACAAGATGCTTTATATCATGGGGCACGGCTCGGGCTGGATTCCTTCAAAAGGTCCGGGTTCGATCCGGGGAAGTCAAAAATCCTTCGGTATTGACTACACTTCCCAGGATTCCCTAACGATGGCGGAAGTCTCAGCAGTTTTCGAGCAGGTGCTGGGTGGCGACAAGCTGGACATCATAGCCTTCCGCGCCTGCCTGATGGGGCAGGTGGAGGCGGCGGTTCAGCTCTCAAAGTACTTTAATTACATGGTGGCCAGCGAAACAAAGCAGGTGATCGCAGAGCCAAACACTTGCGACGTGTTCCTGGATGTCAGTTTAGATCCCTTTGTTTTCAATATCCTGAGCAATGATCCGAATTCCCAGCCGCTGAAAACAGCCAAAGCCGTCTATACCAGCATCCTGACTACCAATGTCAAGGGAAATATCGCAAATGAAGATTTCGAGATGTCCTGCCTGGACCTCACTAAAATCAGGGCAGTCATTCCAGACATGGAAACTCTGTCAGACCTGCTGGTCAACGATATGGGCACAGCAGATAAGAGCAGCATCATCGCCGCTCTTACTGCTGCCAGGCAGAAGACCCACAGTTTCGAGGGCATCCTGGGAAATGAATCAGTTGATCTGGGTCTTTTTCTCTCCAACCTGGCAGCTGAGCTGAATCAGGCTTCTCTGCAGGACACCCAGCTGGCTGACCAGGTCAGGACAATTGTGGATTCCTGCCTAAACAACATTCAGGATGCCACTCTGGACAGATCCAATCCAGGGAACGGGAAAGGAACTTTCTCGGTTTCCATCTTCATGCCGCCGGATGATGCAACAATAAGGCAATTCATCAATTCTCTGGAAAATATATACGGGCAGCTGGAGTTCGGCCGGCTGACCGGATGGGACAAGGTCATCCACAAATATCTCGGCCTGCAGTAAAGATCATTTCTGTTCTTTCACTGCCTTCACTTTTTCGATCATTTCAGGTAAAGCCTTGACCATGAAGTCGAATTTACTTTTCTCGAAATCAGCGAGCAGCTCATTGAAATGATCGATGGATTGAGACAGAACCTTCAGAGCCTTGTCCTTCTGATCAGTCTTCAATTGATCTACGAAAAATTTCAAGGCCAGGTCCAGGCAGGTCTGGAAATCCTGAAAACTATCTCTTGGATTCGCCTGAGTGATGTTCCGGGTGTGGAAATCCCATAAATTGATTCTGGAGAGTTCACCCTTTTTTTCGAATACCTGATAGGCATCCAGACGCAGATAAAAGCAATCTCCAGCTGCCCATTCCTGGAACATTCCCAGTGCCTGTGGGTAAAACAGGCTGGTAATGATCTCCATGATCTCCCCGCTTTTATTCAGGTCCAGGTTAGCCGATTTCAAGTCCGTTATCTTCAGGAGACCCAGGTTCTGTTTGAGACTGTCAAATTCAGACCCTGGCTGATAGCCCTTGAAACAGGTTATGGCTTTCTGCAAATCATCAGCCTGAGCATTGTCATCGATACTGATCAGATTATAAAAGTTGAAAATCAATTCCTGTGTGCTGTTGTACTGATTGGTTTTCCGGAGAATTTCCCTGCAGTTGAACCTGACATGATTCTCCATTGTGGCAAGATTATCCAGGGCAAACGTCAAGACCGGCGGATACTTCTCCACCAGCAGAGGAATCGCATTTTTCACTTTGGTGTTTTCAAGATCATACCGCAGAGCCTGCAGCATTGTTTTACCGGCCAGATCATCCACTTTCCCGGTTTTCTCGGCGACTGCCAGGGCAACATCATAAATCATGGACGAGGCGAATTCTTCCTTGCTTCCGGCTCCAAATTTCTGCAGAAATTCCTGCTGCAGAGCAAGATCGTCATCAAATTTAGTCAGCAGTGCCTCATAATCGTATCTGCCATTGCCGTTACCATGATCGTAATACCATCTGGCTTCTTCCAGCAGGCGCTCTTTCCAGATCTGCTGCAGACTGATCTTAGGATGTTCGGACTGACGTTTGTCCAAAAGGGCCTGGGCTTCCTCGAATTTCTGCTTGGCCATCAGTGGAGCTACTTCCTGCCTGACAACCTTTTTCACTGATTCAATCGCCAGCTCGCTGCCCGGGAAATCCCGATATGCCTCGTCGGCCCTGTTCAACGCAAGGTCGAGCTTGCCGTCCTGCAGAGCTTTGTCGATCTCTTTCACCCGTTTCTCCGGATTGTCGCGTAAAAGATAAAAACAACCGAAGGCAGCTAAAAAGAGCGCTCCGATCACGACCGGAGTCCAGGAAAAACTTTTCTCAGCCCGCGCAGTATCGCCTGACTTGATCTTTGTGATCAGATCCTGAAAATCTGCGGAAGTCCTGTCCTGGATCACCTTATAAACCTTGATCGGTTCAGGCAGGCCCTTGAGTATCCTCTGCCCGACTTCAGAGGTCGGCACTTCGGCCTTGTTCATTGCCAGATAGACTGATTCAGTGAAATAGATCTCATTGACTTCTGTGATGCCTTCCAGCCTGGACGCGATATTTACGGCTTCGCCGAACACATCGCCATCTTTCAATTCCACTTCGCCGGTATTGATCGAAACCCTGACAAAGATCCTGTCTTCCTCATTTTTGCCCTTGTTGTGGTCCCAGAGCGCTTCCTGCATCATCAGACCGCAGAGCACGGCGTTGGTCGGGGACTCAAAGACAACCAGCAGCGCATCGCCGATGGTCTTGATCAGGCGGCCGTTGAATTTCTTCACGATCGGAAGCAGGATGTCCTCATGCTTGTTTAACAGATTATGCAGCTCTTCCCTGGATGAACTGGAAGTGCGGGCAGTGAATCCCTTGATGTCTGTGAACATGATGGTCAGAACGCGGTTTTCCATGAATTCTCCTGTAATCTTTCTATTCCAGAGGCAGTACTTCCTGATTGATTCTGGAGACTGCCGAAGCCAGAGCTTCCTGTACGGTCTTTTTGCCTGAAATCGCAGCTTCCATTTCAGGAGCCATGATCTCCTCGCATTTCAGCCAGAATTTAAGGGAAGGCCTGGGAACTGCGGTTTTCATCTGGGTGATAAATATGGAAATGATTGGATTTTCACTGGGGCTGATGATGGAATTAGAAAGCAGGTTTGTCGGGATCTGCGAGAGTTTGCTTGACCATTCAGCCTGATAATCCGCTCCTGACACGAATCTCAGAAAATCATAAGCCTCTTTAGGATGCTTGGACGATTTGAACAGCACCATGTCAGTACCGCCGACATTGGTGGAGGTACCGGCAGGACCGGAGGGGATCAGGGATACGCTGAAATCTATCCCTGCCTTCTGGAAATTTTTCACGTTCCAGGGGCCCATCAGTACCATGGCATAGCGTCCGTTCAGGAAGCCGATTTCAGAATTGATGGCGCCAGGCAGCCAGGCCCCGCCCTCCACTTTATGCTTCCGGTACAGATCCACCTTGAGCTGAAACGCCTGGATCGCTTGCGGGCTGTCCAGCAGGCACTTTTTTCCATCTTCGCTGATGAATTTCGCTCCAAAGGTATTGAAGAACGGGAAACTCCACCAGAGCCCGTTGTCCATGCCGAAGCCCCAAATCTGCTTGGCAGGGTCTGTGAGTTTCTTCGCAGTTTCGATGAATTCATCCCAGGTTGTCGGCGGCTTGTCCGGGTCAAGGCCTGCTTCTATGAACAGCTTCTTATTGCAGAAGAGACAGACCCCGGTAATCTGATCAGGAAGTCCATATACCTTTCCCTTGTAAACATTAGAAGCAAAAGCAGCAGGCAGATATTCCTTCTCGACATCGCGTACGCCCAGGTCGTCCAGGGTAAACAGAGCGTCGTTGCTGGCTAGTTCAGCCAGGTTCCCCACTTCGATCCGGCCGATGTCCGGAGCTGCGTTCACTGTAAGGGAAGTCCTGTACTTGGCCATATGGTCAGCCCAGGGGATCTGCGATACTTCCACGCTGATGCCAGGATGGGACTGCTCATATTCTCGGGCCATCCGCACAAAAAAGTCATGCTCTTCATTGGCATAGTTTTCCCAGACCGAAATGGTGACTTTTCCGGTTGTTCCAGGTTCTGCCGGTGCCGACTGTGAAGTCTGCGGTTTCACTGTACCTGGATTTTCTGAAGGCCCTCCGCAGCCAGTGATCATAAAAGCAAGCAGTAGCAATACAGTTGATTTCATCCTGCACCTCGGGTTACATGTTGTAAGAAATATATACCAGTCTGACTGGTTTTTCCAGGTGCAAGCTAACAAGCGCGACTTACTTAAGACAGGCAAATTATCCCTTTTTAAAACGCAGAAGCCTTGGTGGGGTGGCCAGGGGTAACTTTTTGGCGCACTGAGCAAAGCGAAGGAGAAAAAAAGTTATCCCAGGACAGGACCCGCCACAAATCATAGCCTATGTAAAACATCTGGCTGCACACCACCATAATTTGCCAAGTTCAAATGGCTTTGTTAAAGATTAATATGGAAAATTTGCCAAATTCAAGCTCAGTACATGAGCAGAATTTCGCCAGTTTCCGTAATTCAGAGTCCAGCGGCCTGCTGATTTCCCTGAACTCGCTAAACCATGGTTCAAAAACCAGATTCTTTACAACGAACTGTTTCTTCGCTCTGTCAGCCTTAGGGTCAAGCCTGCCCACCAGCCTGTTTTTCCAGAGAATCGGCAGGCAGTAATAGCCGAATTTCCGTTTAGGGGGCGGAACATAGCATTCGATGGTATAGTCGAAATCAAAGAGCTTTCTGAGCCTGTCCCTCTGGATCACGAAATTATCGAAAGGATTTAGAAGATACAGGTTATCTGCTGAATTCTCTTTGGAACATTTTTCTGTGGAAGGCAGCATGAAGTATTCAATTTTATCCAGACCGGAAACCTTCACTTTCAATACTTTTTTCCCTGAAACCATTTTTGTCAGGGATTTTCTGAGCAGCGCTTTTCCTGCAGCATGGATGTGATTGATGATTTCAGATTCAGTAGCTATGCCATATGCCTGGAGAGCTCTCCTGATGAAGAATTCTCCCATCTCTTTTTCGGTCGGGGGGCTCAGTTCCAGATCCCTGGGCAGAAACCGCTCAGGCAGATCGTAGATCTTCTGGAATCCGGTTCTTCCAGCCACCACGAGCCTGCCCTGCCAGTAGAGCACTTCCAGAGCGACTTTGGCGGGTTTCCAGTCCCACCAGGTGCCACGTTTACGGTCTGAGTCAAAATCCTTGGAACTGAGCGGCCCTTCCTCCCTGACCCTCTGCAGCACAGGTTCCAGCAGATGCCCGTATTTCCGCACCCATTCCCTGGCCCAGGCGCTGCGTGTCGCGTAGCTCTTCATCATAGGCAGATAAAATCTGAAGTCGCTGATCGGGAGGTATGATGCGGCGTGTCCCCAGTATTCGAAGATCTTCTTTTCTTTCCTGGTCAGGTCGTCCAGCAGCTCCTCATTGTAACGAGGCACCCTGGACCAGAAAGTCAGGTGATGGGCCCTGCTGATCACTGAGATAGTGTCGATCTGGACATAACCTATGCGGTCAAGGGTTTCCAGCATGCCTTTTTTACCCGCAGAAAGCTTTTCTCCGGAGAGAAATTGCGCTTGAAGAGCTATACTGCGGGCCTGTTCCAGAGTGAATTTCTGCATAACAAATCCAGACTTCAGTTTTCCTAACAGGTTACTCGAATTTTCAGGTCCGGTAAATACCGGAGAGTCAGCCGCTGATCTGCTGCACGAAATCTGCGAAAGAGGCTTTCGCGGCTTCAAAGGATGCCTTGACCTGTCCAAGACTTTCACCGGAGACATCCTGCTCGAGCGATTCGCAGGCCATGTTGTATTGAGTTACTGCAGCGCAGATATCCTGAAAAGCCTGTGCAAGGTTGAGCCGTTCATTCCCTTTGGACTGAAGGATCTGCTGGACAGCCTTCAGAATGAAGCTGGAGCTGGCCGAATTCCGCTGAAGCAGTGTCCTGCACTTTGTCTTGAGCATGGGAAGCTGTGCCGGCGTGGCCTCGGCCTGATCGATTGTCCTCTCGATTTCCGTGTCGTTCGCCTTCACGTCCCTGATGTAATTATCCCATGTTGCGAATAGCTCGTCCTGGGTATTGCGGCCTATGGAGGTGTTGTCACTGCATTCTGACTTGCCCCTGCCGGAAATCTGCGTATTTAATTTTGCCGTGTATGTGTAATCCAGAATATAGGCGGTGTCATATCCGTCCAGAGTCATTTTTGCTGTTTTTGGAGGAATGTCCTGCGAAGAATTCAGGATCAGTTCGTCCACATACGAGGTGATGAGGGTAAGCGTGCTTCCGTTGTTGTAATTAAGATTCATTTTCCTGACCAGGGCGTCCCTGGCATCGTCGAATGCCGTCACGTATGCTGCCGCTGCATCCAGATAAGCGCTGTTGTAATCCTTTTGCATTGTGGCAGTTTTTGTGACAGAAGTCAGGATGACGTCATTTGCTCCATCCTGGCGGACATCGACTTTGACATACCCGTAATACTCACCTGCCATCAAACTCTGTGCCGTGAACATCACTGCCAGTACCATGATTTTGCTGATCTTCATATTCCCCCCTTATACTCTTTCGTGCCCTTCGGCATCTTTTTCCTGATGCAATTATGGGAATTCATGAACTCTTTTTCAAGTTACAAATTCCTGCAAGAGTAAACTTCAAAAATATGCGTGGAATTTTCTGAGAATGAAGTTACATTTTGCTGCGATGCTCGCTGTTTCCAGCCATAGGCCGAAAAATCAATGTAATTACTTCTCCAGGAATTCCAGGCTGACTGAATCATCGTCTTTCAGATCGAGGGATTCGCGAAGATTACGATCCGCAATTATTTCCAGCAGATCATCCGGATCTGCTATAATACTGAAGCTTCTGGTGACCAGCACCGGAATTCCTTTCAGCATTGCTTTATACAACCTGAATTTCAGGGGTCTTTTGACAAGTCCGTCAAGATCAAAAAAAGCAAGCAGTTCATCATCAAGAATCAAAATATCGTCCAGTTTAAGATTGAGAGTTCCCGGAAATGGGATAAAGCCAAGTTTATTCGCAATTTCATCTGTTTTGCAGGCAAGCTTATTTCCTGCTTTTCTCAAGCCTTTGGCCACCTTGCCGTTTACAGTCATTCCGCCTCCAGTTTATCGGTTTATGCTGTTCGATCTTATGAGTAAGATTTAAAACTTATGATAAATCAAATCCCCGGGTTTCAATACTGAAAAAAAATCCAGCAATTCCTTTTCTGTGGGTTTTTCCGGTTTTTCCATAAACCAGTGAGTTAAATTTTCAAGAAAGGCTGTATGAGCATTAAGGGTATGATTATCATTCAACAGGGCTATCTGGGCGTTTTTCAGGGATTGGCCGATTTTCTCGACTGACTGATGCGGGATTACATGATCATAATAACCATCCACTATGAAAATTGAGGTTTTAAGCTCTTTTTCTGCCAGTTTTTTTAAGCAATCGATATTTCTGACCGGAAGCTCTCCTTTTTTCCATATTTCATATAGTGCCGGAGAAGCAACCCTACCACTTGCCAATTCAAGGCCATAACTAAGGTTTGTCATTCCTTCATTGAAGTAAAACTCAGCTATTCTGACATTTACACCCAGATGTTCGGAAACCATCACCTCAAAAACCTCACTGGAATCCATGGAACTTAATTCCGGGCTCAATTCCCTGGCATATTCGATCAGTTTTTTATTTTCCGGATTCAGGTCATACACCACAAAATCATACTTGTGCTTTTCGATAAAGCGTTGATAAAGCTCCATATCTCCGGAAATCAGGCTGTTAATCAACATCTGGCACCTGGTCTCGTAACATTTATCCCAATATCTGTCATAACCCATCCTTTGAAGGAGGTAGGCAAATTTCTCTTTTTCTACCCCGTATTTTTCAGGTTGATTCAGGATATTTTCAACCAGTTCAGGCAGTTTCGGGTCTAAATCAGTCAGCCATTGTATGAAGTTGAATTCATTCAAATTGCGGTCTTTATTACTGTAAGTACAACCGGAAAGAAAAGCCCTGTCTGCTTTATCAGGATATTCAGCCAGATATTGTAGAGCCAGCATCGCGCCGCCGGATTCTCCCATAACAAAAAACTGCTGGTTAAGCGGCTTGAAATGTTCATAATAATCCTGCCTTACAGCCTCAGCATCCCTGATTATGTTTTCAGAGTCCAGGACCTTCCAAGCTTTCTGCCATTGAACATTTCCGGAAATCAGCAATTGCGGAATATAGGACTTGCCAAAGCCGCGGCAATAAAATCTTATGAAATTAAAATCAAGATTGGACAACTCTTTCAGCTCATCCGCCGAATAATGCACCGGCTGTTGCAAATCAAAAAAGTCCAGGACCACCGGCTTTTTGGGG
Organism: Candidatus Wallbacteria bacterium; assembly: GCA_028687545.1. Lineage (NCBI taxonomy): Bacteria > Candidatus Walliibacteriota > Candidatus Wallbacteria bacterium. The sequence continues at coordinate 13,819 of JAQTZZ010000051.1, read as the reverse complement.
TCATAATCCGAATTTATTTCATAATACATCGAAAAGTTTCCGCTTTCAGGACTCTGATAATCAAGCGGCAAGGTTATAAGACGGGAAAAACTTTTCTCTTCAGCATGCAAGTAAAACGAAAAAAACAGAAAAAAAACAAACAAAACCAAATTTTTCATTTAACTTCCTCCAACACTTTTTTTCTCATCACATTTTCTCCGGGTTTTGTTTCGCTTTACCCAATTATCCCTGATCTCGATTTCTTTTCAAGTTACAATCGGCTGCGTGTTCCCATCCCTGTGCTGTTGCTTGAGAATCGCAAGAAAATAAGGGGAACGATACTTTCTGATCAGGTTCGCTGTTTGGACTGGCGAGTGCGCAAGGCTGAATTCATCTGCAAACTTCCCGGAGCTGTCACAGCAGAGGTTCTGGAAAAACTCGCGCTGTTATTGCAAAAGTAAATAAGAATGGCTGGAGCACTGCTCAATCTGCAAGTAAGGATCTGGTTGATTAAAGCTGTGCTTCGCCCACTCCCTGGTCAATACGAATTGACGGCTGGATTTCCAGGCTTTGGCCGGCTTCGTCGATTTCAAACGCGCCCAGCGAACAAGATCGAGAACAGCCTTTCCGTCAAATGTAATGGATGATTTCATCTGCTCTCCATACTCATTATTTTCACGATCCTGCATTTCCCAAACTTTTCACAGCATATTCCAGAACCGTATCGATGTCATTGAAGTAATCACTTTCCGACTGATAAATGCAAGTGACAGGTTTAAGCGACAAATCGCTGTCGTATGCCGGAGTATTTACATTGATCCAGATCTTGAACGGTACGGAAAATTCGACTCCTGCGGATGGAATTGAAACGCGGAAGCCTTGTTCAGTGGAATAATTATTCCCACCCGTGTTGGAACCGATGAGCGTGCCGAGCTTCATTGCAGAAAAGCAGACAGCACAATCAAAAGCCGTGGAAAAGGTCTTTCTGCCTACCAGCAACTCCACTTCACCGGAAAACATCCGCTCAGCAGTCGGGGAAAATGCTTCGTAGGTATATTGCCGCGATTCTCCCAGAGCAAGGTCGGCGTCGAATTCGTAGCCGTAATCTTTGGCTTCCTGTGAACATTTGACTAGGACTCCATCCCAGAACTGCATCTTCCGGTCCGTGAGCCGACTCAGAAGATGTTTGAGATAACCTGTGCCGCCTCCGCCATTTTGCCGCAGGTCGATGATCAGCCGGTTGAGATTCTTGTCTTTGATTTCCTGAAAGCATTTATCCACAAATTCGTAAAAATATTTTTTCCCGCCAAAAGACTTAAGAGTCATCACTGCCACGTCATTTTTGATTGAAAAGCCAAAAGGATCCCCGTAATACCAGGGGGCCGGCGAAAATCTCAGGAGATCCTGGTAAGGTACACCAGTCAGGGTCAATTCGTTTTCCCTGGAAAGATCCCTGACAGTCAGTTGAAAGCTGTTGACGCTGCCTTTGACAAGATAATAGAACAGGAAAAAGTTCTCTGAGACATCGTCAAGCTTGTTTTGATTCGTATCGCCGTTTGCGAACTGGAGCATCTCTTCGATGAGGTCCTCGATTTTTTCGCCATTGATCCCGATGATGCGGACTTTTCTGTCGAACAGATCGGTTTTTTTCGTGTAAACGCCTGTTTCAGTGATCTCCACGTGCAAAGGCAGGAATCTGAAATCGTTGTTTTGCAGGAGAAACCTTGCTGCCATGGCGTCCGCCACATCCGATGGCAGGAATCCGGCGTGTCCGTCATTGAGCAGGGAGAGAAAGCGTGAAAAATGTTTTAAAAACAATCCGATATCCATTGTTTCGCTGCGGGACAAATCACCTTGAGCTATCGTTTTCAGATAATCACGCGCTGCCGCATAATCCTGGCGGTCTGATTTCACATAAGCCCGGTCCATCACTTCCAGTAGTGCGGAAAAGTCCTGCCTGGCCTTCTCCGTTAGTACTGAATTTGACTCTCTGATAAAGCTGCAATTGAAGTTCATTTTACCTGTAAAAGTCAGGTTCACTTCCCGAGTTTCGCCGTAAGACAGGACATTGTAAGTTTCAGTCTGCCCCTGGGGCTTGAAGGCGCTGTTCATGACTGTATTCAGCTCCTGCGGATCCTTGTATCCTGTGACGCAAGTGCCATTGACATTGAGCAGCAGGTCGCCGACTTTCAAAATGGAATCCGGAATATCGACTTTGCTGCTGATCATGATCCAGTGATCGCCTTCTGCCGCATTAACCGATAAGCTTAGCGACAGGATCGCCAACAATAAAAACAAAGATTTGATCACTCTGACCTCCGATTTTTTGCTCATGGGTTCTGTTTTCTTGAGGTAATTATTCACTAAGCAAGCAGGTGATTCCAGTTACAAAATGCTGCAGAGTCTTGGGAAGTTTGCAGGTAGGAAAATATAATTGAGCTTAACCGGTGCCGCGCAAAAAATTCAATGCTGAAAAAAGCCCTTGATAAGGGCCTTTTCTTCATTTTCTGTAATGGTCCGATACGGTGCTTTACTTTATGACCTTAGGCCCAAGGCCGCCAGGCATGCGGCTGTTGCATTTGGTTGATGTAAGAAAAGATCCGGCTCATATTTTTCAAAGAATGATTTGCAGCCGATTGTAACTGGAAAGTCCCGGAAATTTGGATATAAATAAAATGAAGATAAGCAGTTTTTGGAGGAAAAATGAATTTTACGGCTGTTAAGACATTGTTCCTGTTTTTCATGTTTCTGATCAATTTTCATGCCTTTGCCTGGAATGCTCCGTTAAGCCTCATCAATCGAATGACCGGATCTGGCAGCGCCGTTTCGAACGAAAATTCCGGACTTTTGACTCATTTAGCACCCTATCAATGTCCGATTTCAACTCTGGAAGTTAATCATAACAACTTTTCTTTTGATAAAATCGATTTAATCGATCAGACAAAATTGCGTGATCCGGATCTGCCTGCCGAATTTGACTGGCGTGATTTCAACGGGGTGACTCCGGTAAAAAACCAGGGGAGTTTTCAATCCTGCTGGGCGTTTTCAGGAATCGCCGCCCTGGAACACATGATCAAAATTGAAGACGGTATCGAAGAAAATCTTTCAGAGCAGGATCTTATCAACTGGAACACCTCTCATGGCGGGGGAAACGGGGCAATCCTTTCAAGAGCAGGTGATTATTTCAAGCTGCTTGGTGCTACTTACGCGAAAAATGAACCTTATCAGGCGCATGACGGAATAATCCAGCTTTCCCATCCCAGGGCTTACAAAATCATTGATGGAGGGGATTTTTTTGGGGAAGACCGGGAAGCCATGAAATATTGTGTTTATCATTTCGGAGCATTGATGACAATGATTGACGGAAATTTACTGCTTCAAAATTACACCGGAGGGATTTTCAATCTGAAATCGAACACCATTAATCACGATGTCCTGATCGTCGGCTGGAACGATAATCAGGGCTATTGGATCATCAAAAATTCCTGGGGAACAGGATTGGGCGAGAATGGGTATTTTCGGATTGCTTATGGTGCTGCGTGTATCGGTGCGGTTAATTATGCCATGGTTTACAAAGATCTACTTCTGAATTAAAGGAGAATCCAGAGTATCAGACTTACAGGTGGAGGAATTTCATATATTCGATCTTATACCCTGAACTTGTAATCGCTATCAGGAACGGCGTCTTATTCGCATACACCGCTTCAACCTTCGGCATCATGAATAAAAACGAACCGATCTCCATAAACCTTGCCAAAGCAACATTGAAAGTGACCTGCATTGGGGGATATGAAGTCATTACCCTTCGGGAAGGCCCGAATAAGGCTATACTTTCGAAAAAATTCATTCATCCGGCAGAATCATTCAAAAAGCTCCTCGCGGAAATCGATGATTACATGAGGGAAGGGCAGAAAAAAAGTATCCTGGAAAAGGCAGGAATAGTTCCGGATGAACTCAAGGAGACTACGAAAAGAAAATATTCTTGAACCGGAACAGCCAATCAATCTCCTCGATACAGAGTTTTGTATCAGGAGAGCAGGAAAATCGGCATTTCGGGCATTCAATCATGCGCTGATCATATCAGAATTCCGGCTTTGTCACGAAGCAGTCGTTCTTGATCAGTTCCCTAGGAGTATTTTCCGTTTTGGTAATTAAGTCAAGCCCGGGCAATGAAATCTGCCCACTCAGCTATGTAGAGGCTCTAAATTACTATTGATAATGAAAAGAAGCTGAAAAACCGTTCTGATTCTGCTGCACATTTGCTGCAACTTAATACTTCTGTTGTGGTTCGATACACCTATAATTAGCGTTAAGAAAACACAAAGTCATAAGTGGAGGTGCAAAATGAAAAGAAACAGAACTGGAACAATCACAAGGGGAATCCTGCTGGCTGTGTTGATCAAGCTGCTGTGCGGAACTGCTCATGCGTCAGATGCATCGAGTGCTGGCGCGGTGGAGGAAAAACTCCTTCCCACGGAATGTTCTTCCCAAACCCGTGATATCTATGACCCGGTAAGCGATTACATGACTGTCAAGACAATCAGTGACTCTATTCTGAGATCCGGACCAGGTACTCAGTTTGCCAGAGTGGTGACGCTTAAAAAGGGCACTTTGATCATGGTCATGATTTCAGACATCACCCAGTCCCAGGATCAGAGCCATCCTGCTGAATGGTATTTCGTAAATGGGGACGGCGCGAGAGGTTACATATATTCCAAACAGGTAGTCCAGGTCAAAAACGAACAGGAGACTGGTAGAAAAACCGCAGACTTGCATTACTGCTCAATATCTGATGCAGGAGGAGCTTCTGCATATCTCGATGCCGCCTCAGCATCCGTAGAAAAGCAGGAGGTTGCCATAGCCAAGCTTCCGAACGGGCTAAAGTGCTGGATCGTCTCCTCTCAAGGGGAAGCAGTGCAGATCGTTTGCGAAACCGGTGAAAAATACTGGGTCAACGTGTATGATGTGGTCAAAGAGCAATCCAGCCTGACTCCGCTGCCTCTGACGATGGAGTAAAGCTGAGGTCTCTTTTAAAGCCTAGAAACAATCTCAGAATTATTCAAAAAAGTCTTCCTCCATTAATAAGGAAGACTTTTTCTTTACAAACATTTACATTTCCATAAGAGATGCTTAAGACGAAAAAGAATATACTGTAAATATGAGAGAATTATTCCAGAGAAGTCAGAGATGAGCGGTTCTCGAAAACAAGAGACACTCATCTTTTTCAGTTCCTTCTGGTGGAATTTGATGTTCCTGGTTGTTGTTTTGCAGCTGGCAATCCATGCCTGGTGGCTTTATACCAGCGGCAACCCGAATTGGATCATGCCTCATCTTATATCCTGGCTTCATGACTGTATACTTCTTTTATCCTTTTACGCCATGACTCGAATTTTTCAGCGGATAATGAAAGACCGCCTGGATCAAAAATTGATTGAGAGAATCACCATCGCTTTCTGGATTCCTCTGATCTGCCTGCTGATTCTTTATCCACATTTTATCCCCGATTTTCTCCAATTTCCAGTCAACATCTTTTTGGTGGATACAGGTGCTTCTAAAACTTTTATCCGTGAGTTTTTTACCTGGAACGAACTTCTCACTCCTCCACTTTTTGTATTTCTAAGTATTCTTCTGCTTCAAAAAGTTCCTTTTTCCATCCCCATTAAGATTCCCTCGGTATTGTCTTATCTCTTTGTCTTTGCAGTGGTTCTTACTCTCATGAGTCCCTCACCCAATCCTTTTGTTTTCGGGGTTCAGGAGATTCTGATGGAAGTGCTTGGAGGAGGAAAGCGGGTAGTCCCGCCGCTGCAGCAGCCCCGAAATGCAAGCTCAGCCACAATAGAAAATAATTACCTTTCCCGGATTTTCAAGGACTTTCCAGGTTCTGATGCATCTTCTCATGTCCTTATCCTGGTCATGGAAACTGTCGAAAGTTCGCGTTTCGAAAAAGAGATTCTGCAGAACTCCCAATCTTTTCTGGGAAAACACCAAGACTATTTTCGCTATTTTTCCCGTTATTTCACTACTAATCTCGATAGTTTTACCAGTCTTCTGTCCATGCTGACTGGAATTTCCGTTCCGTATCCAGCATATTCTGATCCGGAGCGTTATGCAGGAATTCAAAAGGCTGATAATCTGGCAGCAGCATTTCGCCGGAGCGGGAAAAAGACCATGTTCGTCTGTACTGCTCAAAATCAGCCATTCATACCGGTTCGCGGGGAATGGGATCAGATCATCACGAGGCGTGAAATCAATCCTTCATCCTCCATGATCAGCATCGATTCTCCGCCGATCGAGGCAGCTTTGGAAGATCGCTCAGCACTTCCAGCCATAATTGACTACATGAAAAATAACCGGAATACGTTCATTCTTCAGGAATGTGTATTTGGTCATTCCCAGGCCTGGCAGGATAAAACCGGGATCACCCAACTGAAGTACTATGATCGATATGTCGAGGAATTGCTGGACAGTCTTCAGAAACAAGGTTTACTGGAAAAAACTCTTCTGATTCTCATAGCTGATCACGGCTCACGTCGGAATCCGGCTGATCCTGAAAATTACAGGATCCCTTTAATATTCTGGGGCGGCATGGTCAAACCTGGAAGAGATGATCGGTTTCTTTCGCAACTTTGTTTTGCCCGTCTGATCCGGGAACTTGAATCGCCCGATTCAGAGGAGCAAACTGACGAACCGATTCTGACTGTAGGACATTCCGGACAATGGGTATATGGTGAAATCCGGCCCAATGGGGATTGCCAGTTCATTGAAAATTCACGAGGGAAACTCCTGAGAAGCCAAGGAAATCTGAACCCTCTTGACTTGCAACAAAGATTTCAAAAATATTTAAACCAATTTACAGCACAATTTCCCGATTTTCGCTAAGTGGCCTTCCCTCCCAAGCAAGCGCACCCTGCCTGGCGCACAACAAAAGGGTGTGTCCAAAAAGTAGGACAGCTCCTTTTTACTTGTGCAGCAACCAGGCCGTATTTCTCCGACACTGCTGAGAAACTAGTGGTGTAGTCCTGGAAAATTGATTCCTAATCCGGCTCAAAGCCTGCATTGATCGTCAGATTCTTCATATCACGACTGGTGGCGTAAGGCACAAATCCCCTGGCACGTGCTTTGGTATAAAAATCCTTGATCAGATCTTTCTTGGTGACGAAGTCAACGCAAAAGACCTTTTTTCCGGCTTTGGCGATTGCGTCAAGGCTGGGCAGCATTTCCCCGGTAATTTTTGGGCTCAGCGACACGTCGCCGTCGTACCATGTGTCCTCTACGCAGATTCCACTGAGCACCTGCAGATAATTCTTGTCGCTGCATAGATCTAAACCATTGGAGGTGATGATCAGAAAATCGGGGGACTTGGATCTTGCGTATGCAGCGATCTCTGTTACAAGAGTGATCATCCGCTTATCCGAGTCCGGGAACTGAGATGTCCAGTCTTCATAAGCATAAATGAAATCCAGGTATATGCCGTCGAAGCCAGCTGCCAGGATTTTGTCCAGATAGCTGTTTGCCCCGAAAATGATCTTTTTCCAGTTTTCGTCCCAGAATTTAACCTTGCAATTGTCCGGCCAATCTGGGTCGGTGGTTCCCATCCAAGACGGTGGGTTGTCCTTCCATTCAGGTTTCCAATAATACCTGTAATTCTCTGCTTCCCCGATGCACAGGTAAGAGATCAATATTTTCTTACCGCCAGGACTGTTCTTCAACTGCTCGATCTGGCTGCGGGTGTATTCCCCGTCAGTATAGCCGTCGCTGGAATAATCCATTACCACTACGTCAAAAGCGCTGGCCCCGATTTTGGCCAGGTTCGGGTTCTCATACTGGATCAGAAAATCATTGGCAGCGGAAAAAGCGGTTTTTTTGTCGAAAGTCTCCACTGTTGCAGCAGCAGGAATGATCAGGCAGATTACCAAAAAAAGCATGAGCATCATTTTTCTCATGAAGACCCTCCTGGGATGATTTCATTGTTAAATTACATCACTTTATTATGGAAATCAATTGCAATGATTACAGATCGAGAGATTTGCCAAAGTCGAGATACTATTTTCTTTATAGATTCCTGTAGAAGGCGGGAGCAGTTTTTTTGTGTAACAGCCGGACTCGTCGGATGCGGATAAATCCGCAGCAATCAATCCAAAGAGTAAAAGAGCATACAGCCTGGCTCTTGTTTTCGTCATACCTGTCCTCCAGTTAACACTTCACCTGTACTTCCTATGTTACGTTACAAACATCGCCTCTTCAATGCTATAAATTCAACTTGCGTATTAAAAAACCGCCCAGGATCCCGGGCGGTGAATCATTACGTTTTGCTGCTCGCGCTTATCACGCGGCTGCTTCCTCCATTTCGGGTACTGCTTCAGCTTCTCCTGCTTCCTGAGCCAGCACCCTGTATGTTTTAGTGAACCTGAGCCCGATCGAGATCGCAGCTTCAAGCACGGCTGTGAACATCAGCACTGAATAAGCGCTGAATATGCCTGCCAGAAGAGCGCCCAGGGACACTGACACGATCGCCACAGGGCTGCCAAGAGTGGAAAAGGCTGCGAACACCTTGCCCCTCTTTTCGTCTGTAACTGTCTTCTGGACCGTGGTGTTCATTGTCACCACATGCGCACCGCCGATTGCCCCCAGAAATGCGAACAGCACCATGGAGAGCGGGAACCAGGGGCTGAACAGGAAGAGCAAGAACACCACTGCATCCAGCATCAGGATGTTCAGGTAGACAGTAAACCAGTTCCTGCAGGTCTTCAGATACATGCCCATGAACAGGCTGCCGAAAATCACGCCCGCGCCTGACGCGGAGATCAGCGAGCCCCAGGCCAGTTCTGCGCGGTCGCCGAAACCGAGCCCTGTCTTCAGGTGGAAATAAATCAGCATTCCCTGCATGGCCATGGCAAAGGTCACGAACAGGTCGATCATGGACATCATCCGCAGGCTCAGGCTGCCCCACATGATCCTGATCCCTTCCAGGAACTCCTGCGGCTTCCCGGCTTCATCCGTCTTGCCGGCATGCTTTTCTTCCACTCTGATGAAAGTCAGAAGCAGCGCTGAAACAAGCAGGGTCGTGCCGTCGATCAGGAAAGCCTTATTGGCTCCGATCAGTCCCACCACAGCAGCACCCATCGCTGAGCCCAGAATCATGGTCAGGCTGGAGACCGCTGTGGAAAGGGAGCTCATCAGCGGGATCTCTTCCTTTGTCACCAGATTCGGTTCAAAGGACATCTGGGCAGGCTGCCTGAATACATATACTAGCGAGCTGAGAAAACTCATCAGGTAAACTCCGCTCAAGCTGTTGATCAGGGCCGCAGAGACCACCAGCAGGCTGCCGGCCAGGTCGGATGCGATCATGACCCGCTTCCTGGAACACCTGTCGATCAGGATGCCTGCGATTGTGCCGAAGATCAGAAACGGTAATGCCTCGCAGACAGTCAGGAAGCCGAGATCAGTGATCTTTCCGCCTGAGATGTCGTAGACCTTCTTCAGCATCGCGAAATAGGTCGCCCTGCTGCCCAGCCTGGAAATGAATCCGGCTGCGATCAGGGTCATCAGCGGCTTGTTTTTCAGTAATGGTTCGTAATTCCTCTTATAGTTGCGTAACATTGAAAACATTTTTCCTCCTTTGCGGAGGCTCTACCTGACGAGCTCTCCGCTTTTTCTAATCGTCTTTGATCCAGTAATCAGATCCGGTTGCATTTTTTCTAACCATCTTTCTCTCTCCTTTAATCGAGATTCTGCTGCACTCACGGGATAACATGTTCATACTTTCCTCCTTTCGGTTCAGAACCGTAATTTTCTTATTTAAATCGGAACAGGTGCAAAGCGAATCAGCTGAATGAATCAGTCCGAAACGCAAATTCCCCTGTCCGAGGATTGTGCTTAGAGATTTTTGTTTGTAATTAGGTCAGCGATGTAAATAATGAAGAACAATCCTCATAGGGAAATAGCGGCATTCTATGCGTTGTTTATTGTTCATACCGCCCTCCACGAAGATTTGTTCTGATTCAATTAAAACATGTATCTGAGAAAATCGCAAGAAAAAAATCACTGTATCTGGCTTTTTTTCGCCTTGTCGCAAAGTTCCCTGATCGCCTGACGGGTGAGCGGGCCCAGGTCTTTCTGTTCCTGCGAGTAACTCCGGAACAGGAATTTCGCGTTCAGGGACCAGGTGAGATTCGCAAAATAGCGGGTCAGGTCCGCCCGTTTCTGATCAGGCAGTTTCCTGTATTCCTCGAAAGGATGCGGATGATCGATCGTGAAAACAACAGGGGTGCCGTAAACAGACTTGATCAGTTCAGTCATTATCTTGCGCAGCTGCTTGTCGTCATCGCCGGTCGGAAATCCTTTTTTGAACCAGTCCAGACCCCAGTCCTTGTTTGGAATGCATTCGATGTAAGCATCAGGCTTGTTTTTCAGTTCCAGAATCCAGTCCGCAAAGCCCCAGATATCGATGGAAACTTCGGTTCTGGCCCTGTCCAGCAGCTGCTTTCTCAGGCTGCCGATGAAACTGTCCAGGTTTTCGCGGTAAATATAGGCGAGGAAGGCTGGTTTTCCGGCAGCATTCAAGCCTTTCCAGGACCCGGATTTTCCCCATTCGCTCTTGAATGTCTCGGAGTAAGCCTTGCTCATTTTCAGAAAATCGCTGCGTACAATCCGGCTGTTGCGGAATACTTTGTCTCCGAAGTCTCCGAGATATTCCTTCCACCAGTTAGATGTCTTGTCTGCGTATTTTTTTCTCAGCCACTGAATGAAGCCATTGTCCCCCTTCAAGCCCAGAGTCCAGTCGTCATAATCGATCCTGCCGTTCGTCTCTCCGAAATGCAGCTCCACTGCCCCGAGCCGTGCCTGCTCCATGGCTTTCCTGATCAGATATTCCCTGAAACCCGGCGCAGAGAGAGAGCCATAGGACTGGCCGTCTTTCGCGATCACTTTGCCGTCCAGGCCAGTGGAGAGCCAGGTCATGTCAAAATCAGGTGATTTCAGATCCTGCTCATTCACGATCGAAAGAGAACCACCGCCTCCGAGCGCCATTCCATTCTTGCGTAAAGCCCTGACTTCCTGAGTGCGTTTTTCATACAGTTTATCCTTGTCAGGCTGACCCCAGCGGTACCAGGAGCGCAGCAGCATATCAGGCTTGAACTCCTCAATCAGTGCCAGTTCCTCAGGTTTTCCCCTGAAATCGTCCAGCCAGAGCAAGGCTTTTTCATAATTCCTGGCAAGATCGGCTGCATAAAGCATGGAAACGGTAGACAGGAATGCGGCCATAATAATATTTTTCATTTCTATTCCTCCAGGAAATTGTTGGTTAAAGACAGCTATGCATGTATAAAATTATACTGAAGTTTGTTGAAACTGCACGAAAATTTTTGATAGCTTGAATGCTGACCTTTTTGATGGTATAATTTAAATTGAAAGCTGTATCAAGTATGCAGGATGGGAAGATCAATTGAGTAAAATTTTACTGTTGTCATTAATTCTCTTCACAGTCAGTTCTTTTTCAGGAACAATCAGCCATCTTGATTTTTTAAAACAGGCCGGGTTGAACGGATCAATCAGAATTGACAAATCATACAGGGTTCCATCTGGAAACTTCCATACAACCGGTGAATTCGATACAGCTGAAGGCCTGATCGTCTGCTGGGACATTGAGCAGGAAGATCTTCAGATGGAGATGGTGAAGTTTATTGCAGAGGACACTCTGGTCTATGTCTGCTTCAAGGAAACAGTTGAAATCGAAAAGAAACTAAAGGCCAGCGGCGTAAACATGAAAAACATCAAGCTGATTCCACAGTCTTTTCTTATCTGGGTCAGGGATTTCGGACCGTTCTGGATCGTGAACGAGGACGGACGCAGAGACAAAGTTGTTCTCTTGAATTATTACGGAGAGGACGTGAAAAAACTGGCCGGGTATTTCCAGGCAACTGAGCACTCCTGCCCTATGGAAGAAGCTGGAGGAAACATGATGTTCGACGGCAGGGGAACGGCTTTCTGCTCCATTCACATGCAACAGGAAACCGCCGGGCAGAGCGAAGAGAAAATCAGGGAGATTTACCGCGATTACTTCGGTGCCGAACAGGTGATTTTTCTCAAACCTCTGAGAAAAGAAGGCACAGGGCATGTGGACCTGTACTGCAAACTGCTTGACAGCAACACGCTCCTGCTCGGGGAATACAGAAACAAGAGCGATGGGGTCGAGGGGAACAAGGAACTGCTGGATGAGAATTTCCAGACTCTGAAAAAGATAAAAGATCTTGCCGGCAAGCCCTACAGAGTGGAACGGATAGTCATGCCGAAATACAAGGAAATCCCGCAGGTGACTGGATCGGTTATCACAAACAGCTATCTCAATTCCCTGATCATTAACAAAAAAGTGCTGGTACCGGTGTACGGATTGGAAACCGACCAGGAAGCCCTGGAAACTTATCGGAAATTGATGCCCGGCTATACTGTAAAAGGATTCGACTGCAGGAAAATCATTGAATTGTACGGCGCAGTCCATTGCATCACCATGGGAGTGTACTCTTCCCAGAAAGCAATCCTGAAAGCTTTGAACGAAATGTCTGTGCCTGCCGGCTTAAACTGACCAGCAATTCAAGCGAACCAGATCAATAAAAAACCCCGCAGCCAGCGGGGTTCTTTTTTTTACTGACCAACTTAAACTTTATCAGTTCTGCCCGAAAATACCCTTCAGCCTGGTGTATTCGGCTTTCGCCCAGATGTTTCCGTTGAGAGCCTGATTCACCAGACCTTCCTTGAAGGAAGAAATCAGGTCTATGAAGGCATGGGAATTGGCTTCGGATTTCAGCACCTGAATTGAAGTCTGGTCTATGTTCTTGAGAAAGTCCATGGTAACTGTGCCGTTATTGTCTCCTCCGACAGGCTTGACTTCCAGCAGCAGGTCACAGGAATACTTGTAAACTTCAGTACCGTAATAATTATAGTCCGAGAGATACTTATTATAGAGGGTAAACCAGCTCTGATAGTCGCCTTCGCGGGAAGCAGGCCGCACATCCTTCAAAAAGACCAGGCCTTCCTTGTAGACGTCTGTGGCATAATAACAGTAGTTCTTAAGGGACTCATTCAGCCTGTTCAGCCAGGGCTGATAATAACCGACAGGGATACAGTCAGGTTCAGAGAGCTTGATCAGACCTAAGGCTGTGCGATAGGTCTCAGTAGCATAATAATAAAAATTATTGAGTTGTTTGATGGCAGTCTGTTCAAGCCAGACTGAATAATATTCGCCTCCGCCGGAGGGTTTTGCTCCAAGCAGCAGCCTGACCTGGTCTTCGTGCGACTGGTCAGCATAATATATGTAGTCATTGACCGACTTGTTGAACTGATCCAGCCAGCCCCGGTAATCGTTGCTGCTGCGGACAGTATCCATCCAGTGCATGATATCTTTTGTGCTCTGCCTGGCCCTGAGCTGCGGAATGTCTTGGCTGAATGCCTGCAACGCCAGCATCAGGATCACTACCAATGCCAGAAACCTGGTCATGAATTCCCCCCGATAGAAATATTAATTTAATCTTAACCGGATTATTAAGTATGTCAAGCACTGAATCAGGAAATTTCAGCCTATTCCGCATGGCAATTGAGAATTTATCAATCTCTTTTGAGAAGAACCCCGGGCTGTGATAAAATTTTATGAAAAAGGAGGGCCTGATGGAAAACATACTCAAGCGCCGTTCGATCCGCAAGTATCTGAAAAAGCCGGTGGAAAGGGCCAGAATCGACGAGATCCTGCTCGCAGGCATGGCAGCGCCTTCAGCAATGGGCACTGAACCCTGGAAATTCGTAGTGATCCTGGATCAGAAACTGCTGGCTAAGGTTCCTGAAGCCCATC
>JAQTZZ010000050.1 GCA_028687545.1 Candidatus Wallbacteria bacterium | reverse complement strand
AAAAGGGGTTGTAGACCTAGAAATGACGGATGACAAAATGCGGCCCGGTGCTTTAGACGAATAGATTGAAATCATGCCTGATCCTTCAGGCTGGTAAGGATGAAAATGTTTATCTTGAAACGGTCAGGGCCAATTACCAGGGCGGAATATAAGGATCTGACCGACAAGTTCGGCGTTGTAATTGGTATCTGCGGATTTCTTTGTTACAGCTGCGTCTCTTGTACCACTTTGGAAAATACTTTTCAATCATTCCTCGGGTTTGTTATGGCTCTTTGCATTATTCCATTAGCTGTGGCCACTTGCAGATTTCTCTCAGGCATCAATGCAAAATCGCCGGTTATCGCTTTTGCGGCAGGAGCCGTGGTGGGCGGCATAATTGGATCCATTATTTCATCGTTCATATACAGCGGAGCCCCGTCGCTGATCGTATCAGTCAGCGGGAGGAAGCTGGAAACCGGTGAAGGTATTCTGCTGGCAGGGGCAGTCGTGCTCTTCAATACGCTCGTCACAGCAGTGATCTGCGGCTTTGTCAGCAGCATGCTGAATTCGATCGCTGTAATTGACGATGATACGGATCAACAGAAGGAAAAAGGGGACAGCGATTTTCATAACCAAAAATCCAGCCCGGACGATGGGGAAGGGAATGATGAAAAGGCGGAAGAATGAAAGTCTGGAAATGCGGTTGCGGGGAGATCAATCTCGAACAGGAAAAGAAGTGCGGCTTGTGCAGTAAGGCGCGCAAAAAAGCTGCCATCATGGAAATGGATAATCAAGATACCGGTAATGAAACAATTGAAGGTGGTATTCAACTCGAAAAAAGACCGTCTGAAGGATTAGACTTGACTCAGCAGGCAGGAGCGGAACCCGGAAAAAACTCTATTCCCTATGGAATAAAATGCTGGGGTTGGTTTATTTTTTGGTGTATTCCGACAGTCATTTGTTTTTTACTTACTTTGTTATGTTGTGTAACCCGTGATCCTTTTACCCTAATCGGTGTAATGGCTTATTCATTTGCAACGGTATGTTGTTTCACTATAGCAGTTATCAGTCATCTAATTTGGAATTATAAAATAAAGGAGTTGGTGAAATATTTCATTGCTTTCTTTACTTCCTAAAATGAGATAAATCCTCATGTGATAAGAACTAGGTTCAAGTCTTGAAAATCAGCGTTTGGAAACAACTGTGCCTGACATGGTGGCTGGGAAGTCTACTCTGAAGACAACGAAAGCTGTGACCAGGATTGCCTTGAATCTGAGCCTAACAGAGATTATAATTACTTTAATCACCAATATGGAAAGAAAATGACAGACAGCGAAAAGAAAATCATCCTGAGCCTTGCCGAGAAGTATCATGTCCGGGAATTGTTTCTTTTCGGTTCGTCCCTTGAAGACTCCCATCCTGAGGATATTGATCTTGGAGTTTCGGGAATCGCCCCTGAACTTTTCTTTGAATTCTACGGCGAGTTATTCCGTAACTGCCAGATGCCAGTCGATCTGGTCGATCTTTCAGATGACACTTCTTTTACCCGTCTCGTGCGCCGACATGGTGCCAAAATCTATGGTTAGCCTCAACGAACGGATTTCAGCGGAAATTGAAAATGTGGAAATATCTCTTGGGAATCTTTCCAAAGCTCTGGGCAAATCTCCCAAGACAGTTATCGAACTTGCCGCAATCGCTACATTTCTTCATAATATTTATAATGGAATTGAAAACATCCTCAAGCAGACCCTGAAAGATCAAGGCAGGGAAATCGCTGCCGGTCAGTCCTGGCACAGAGAGCTGCTGCTGGCCTCAGTTGAAAAAGGGATCATTGCAGAAGCTTTATGCGGAGAACTGTTCAAATATCTTGGCTTCCGCCATTTTTTCGTTCATTCTTACGGATTCATGCTGCAGGAAGATAAAGTCATTGTCCTGGCAGAAGATATTCCTAATATCTGGAAAAGCTTTAAAGCCATGATCGCTAAAGAGTAAGGTGGAGATTCGTCAGATTTTGGCGTCAGGTCTTGAAAATTGCACTTTGGAAAGCGATTACGCGGGACTTTGCTGCTGAGGAACGACCTCTGATGGTGACGATATGGTTTAATTCCAGCCCGGCGGAAAGGGGAGACAGATGAGTAAGGCAGCCCCGTTTTCTTCTCTGGATTCGTTAGATACAAGATCATTGTTTTAAGGGCAAGTAAAAGGTCGTATGATATTGTCCTGGGGATTTCGACGGCTTTCTTTACTCTGGTCATTGCAGCCGGAATTTGGCACAGAACTTTTAATCTTGAATGGATCAAATTAATGGTCTTTATAGCATGCTGGGCATTAATCTTTGTAATGTGGCTGTGGGCATTTAAAATTACCATGACAGAAGATGAGATTACATACAGATCCCTTCTTATCAGGACAAGGAGGTTTTTTCTTTCTGATATAAAAAAATACAAATCTCTGTTCGCAGAACGTACATACAGCGACAGATTCAAACCATTCGTAAGAGCCGAAATCAAGGTCTATTCCAAAGGTGTCAAACCCATGTATATTAATTTGAGAGTGTTTGACAAGGATGAAATGGGTGAAGTGTTTAAAATTTTGGATAAATCTGTTGAAGAAAACAAAAAAGCTAAAAAAAGAGCCAGAGCTTTAGATTAGCGAATGGAGATAAAATGGCCTGGGAATAAAAACTGAAATGTGATAAACTGTAAAATGCATTTATCATTGAACAATGAGAGTATCTGCATGCAGAATATTTTTGATTCAATTGTTTCCCGCCTGTCTGTTTTCGATCCAGAGCAGATCATTCTTTTCGGCTCATGGGCCAGAGGCACTGCCGATGAAAAAAGCGACATGGATCTGCTTGTGATCATGCCTGTGAACGGCAACCGGCGCAAGATGGTTCTGGAAATGGACAGATCCCTCAAAGGCCTGGGACTTGCACGCGACATTGTGATTCTTACCAGAGATGAATTCGAGACAGACAGGGAAATCCCAGGCACAATCGCCAGACCGGCCTGGCTGGAAGGTAAACTGCTTTATGAAAAGCATTAAGAATAAAGCAAAAGAGTGTAATAGTTAATCCAGGAAATCGGAGGTGAGCATGGGTAAATGCATTAAGTGCGGTTCTGAAAATGTTATGACTGCAAAATTGTCAGGATTTACCACCGTTAAAGTCGAAAACAAGAACTGCAAATGGTACCAGCTGAGCGATGTCCTGTTCAATCCGGTTCCGCTGGTTTGTCTGGATTGCCGCCATATTGAGCTGACAATTTCCGAAAATGATCTGAAATCAGTCCAGAACAAGCTGGCTAAAAAATCCCCCAAGTGATTTTTTATGGTTCTGGCTTGAACCCTGTCATCCAGTACATGAGAGAATAGGCAGCAGTGATGGCTGCAGGGATCGAGTTGTTGTCCATGTGCAGGATCAGCGGCGGGATCAGGGATTTGTGCCGCCATCTCAATCTATTTACCCTGTTTATCGTTTGAAGAATTGGCGAACTCAAGATAAAATTATGGGTGAAAATCAAATCAAGGAGATAATCATGATCAAACTCGTTCTTCTAAGGCACGGGCAGAGCACCTGGAATCTGGAGAACCGCTTCACAGGCTGGACCGACGTGGACCTCACAGAGCGCGGCGTGAAAGAGGCAATCGAAGCCGGCCGCACCCTCAAGTCAGAAGGTTATGAATTCGACCTGGTCTATACATCTGTTCTGAAACGCGCAGTCAAGACCACCTGGCTGTCACTGGAAGCCATGGATCGGATGTATCTGCCGATCGTGAACCGCTGGAGATTGAACGAGCGCCATTACGGAGCCCTGCAGGGACTCAACAAGGCAGAGACTGCCAAGGAATACGGGGAGCAGAAAGTTTTTCTCTGGAGACGCAGCTATGATGTCCCGCCCCCTGAACTGAACAAGAACGATCCGCGCTATCCTGGAAAGGACGCAAGATACAGCGGCCTGACTGACAAGGAACTGCCGCTCACAGAGAGCCTGAAGATTACACTGGACCGCGTGAAAGTGCTCTGGGACGAGGAACTGGTGCCACACCTCAAGAAAGGCACAAAACTCCTGGTTTCTGCCCACGGCAACAGCCTGCGCGCCATGGTCAAGATGCTGGACAATGTGTCTGAAGCTGAAATCACTGAACTGAACATTCCGACTGGCATTCCTCTGGTCTATGAACTGGATAAAAAACTTCAGCCGATCAAGCATTATTATCTGGGAGACGCCGCCAAACTGGAAGCTGCTGTGAATGAAGTCAAAAATCAGGCCAAGGTAAAAGAGGCAGGAAAATGATTTCCCTGTAGGGGCAACGCTTGCCGTTGCCCGTTCACCAGGCGATTTGATTTATTTCGTTGCAGTTCGGGCACCCGCAAGGGGTGCCCCTATGATTGGTCTATCATTTTTACCTATTTTTCTGTAAAATATCGATAAATCCTATTCAATGAGGGGTGTATGATAAAAATCGCAGTTTTCATAGTAGTTCTGCTGGCAAACCTTTTGCAAGCAGCCGAACCGGTTGCCGACAGCGTGACTGTCTTTGAGACCAAGACCGGCAACAGGATCACACTGTCAGAAGCTGTGCTGCAGCTGAATCAGGCAGATGTAGTCTTTGTAGGCGAAAATCACGACGACCTGGTCACGCATCAGCTGGAACTGGAAATTTTCCGGCAGCTGACCGGGCTCAGCAAATCCTGGAATCTGTCCCTGGAAATGTTCGAGCGCGATGTCCAGGACACTCTGGAAAAGTATCTCAAGGGTGAAATTTCCGAGGAAGTCTTCCTCTCAGACAGCCGCCCCTGGCCCAATTACATGACTGATTACAGGCCGCTGGTCGAATCCGCTAAAGAGAGCGGCCTCCATGTCCTGGCTGCCAACATTCCCAGGCAATACGCTTCCATGGTCGCTAAACAGGGGCCTGAAGTCCTGAAAAAACTCTCAACAGAAGAAGCCGCCCTGGTCAGCCACCAGCTGCTGGCTCCGGAAGACAGATATTACGAGAAATTCCTGGAAACCATGAAAGCTCAGATGGGGGAGAAAGGTGCGAGAGGGATGGGGCAGATGTTCAAGAGCATGTACAATGCCCAGTGCATCAAGGATGACACCATGGCAGAGTCGATCTTCCAATACCTCTCAGCGAATCCCGGAAAAAAGATCGTGCAGTTCAACGGGGACTTCCATTCGGACGAACGTCTCGGCACTCCACAGCGTCTCTCACTTCTCAACGGTTCCCTGGAAATAACCGTAGTTTCCATCGTACCTGTGGACGATCCCAAAATTGCGAAGCTCGATCCGAAAACCAGAATGCTCGGCGATTTCGTGATTTTCTGTGAACGCAAGTCCGAGGGTGACAAGCTTTCCACAGCCAGAATGTTCAAGAATCAGAATCAAGTGCGGATCAAATCTCATTACATCGATGCCGCGCTGTATCCTGTTGAGAATCGGATCGAAGCCCAGGACAGGGTAGTGCTTGAATCTCCTACCAGAAGCCCTTTCTTTTTCTACCTTTATAAGGGTCTGACAGTAGGAACGATCGAGACAGACAGCCTGCCTTACGGCAGCGTGGAGATCCAAAACGATCTCCGGATGACCATGGAATTGAAGGACGACTATATAGTCGTGGCTGTGACTCCAGCTGCTGACAAACCTCTGGAAAACTTTCTGGTCAGATATTCCGGGAAGATCTACGAACCCCTGCAGGGACGCAAGCTTAACCAGACACACGACTTCACGCCAGGCATGATTTCCTGCGCAATCAATGAAGGTGTTTTCCTGCCCGCATCCTGCGGCTGGTATCCATACGTGGAAAACGAGTTGTCCAGATTCACAGCGAGAATCTCGGTTCCCACGACATTGACTGTGGTCACTCAGGGTGACACTGTCAAGCGCGAAATCACAGAATCCCGTGAAATCTCCAGCTGGGATTCTGATAAACCTTTCGACGGCCTGACCTTGGTGGCAGGCAATTTCCGCTGCCAGACCCTGCAGGCCGGCAAAGTGGCACTCTCGACTTATCTGGCTCCTGATCACGCCCAGATTGCGGACGAGATCCTGCCGATGTTGAAAAGTTACCTTGAATTCTATGAAAAAACGATCGGCACTTTCCCTTATCAAAAATACGATGTGGTGGAAAATTTCTTCCCTTCAGGATTCGGGATGCCTACTTTCACGGTACTCGCGCCTCAGCTTTTGAATCCCAAAATGCTGTTCGTGCTGCGCGACCCGGGAGTGCTGGCGCATGAGCTGGTGCATTCCTGGTGGGGCAACTGCGTTTTCCCGGATCCAGAGAGCGGAAACTGGTGCGAAGCTCTCACAACCTATTTTGCGAATTATTACTGGATTGAATGTAACGACGGCGAAAAAGGAGCCCGTGACTGGCGGCGCAGGACTGTGATGGAATATTCAGAGATCAAACCAGGAGAGGACTATCCGCTCAATGATTTCAAAACCCAGAATGACCGGAATGACGCCCTGATCGGATACAATAAAGGTGCGATGTTCCTCCACCACCTGCGCAGGATCTGCGGAGACGATAAATTCATGAATTCCGTGCGTCATTTCACAGAGAGCTGCAGCGGTCGCTATGCCGGCTGGCAGCAGCTCAGAAATTCCTTTCTTAAAAACTATGAGGGCTCCCGGGATCTCAATCAGGTTTTTGAGGAATGGCTGCTGCGCAAGGGTGCTCCTGATTTCAAATTTGAAAAACTGAATAAAACGGATAAGGCGATTGAATTTGATCTCTGCTTTACAGGTGAAGTCTATCACATCAACATCCCTGTAGTTTTTAACTCCCCAAAGCCCAACGAGCGGATCATAGAAATGGAGCAGAAAAGCAAACATGTCTATTTCGAGTCCAGTACAGCCATCATTTCAGCTTCCATAGACCCTGATTTTCATGTGCTGCGCAAAGTTTATCCTGAAGAATATCCGCTTTCACTCTCAATGACCCTGGAGAGGAAACCGCTGATCATTATTCCTGATGAAGGACAGGAGCATGAACGTTTCCTGGAATTCGCGAAAGCTCTGGGTGGAGAAAACTGCCTGGTCAGGAAAGCTTCAGAGTTCAAGCAGTCAGACCTGGAGCAGGATCTATTCCTGCTGGGAAACCTGGAAAACAATCCAGGTCTCAACCTGATCAGCTCCAAACTGACAGGGATTTTCTCTTATAATAAATTCGGCTTTACTCTGAACAGCGTTTTATACGGTAAAAATCTGCAGTCAGGTCTGGTGACAATCCGGAATCCATTCCAAGCCGAGAAGTTGATTTCTTTTTACTACTGCAACAGCCTGGATGCGGTGAAACCTGTGCGAAATCTTGCCATGTATTCAGACTGTTCATATTATGTTTTCGACCTGGAATCCCAGTCCGGTAAACCCCTTGTTTCAGGCGAGATCCTGTCAGGTAAAAGTCCGCTGGAGATTGAATGAAGATCAAGCTGTTAGGGCTCGTTTTCATTCTGTATTGTTCAGGTGCAAGGGCTGATGAATTTACAGGGGATCTCACACTTGCAGATCAACTGTATTCAAAGGGGGACTATACCAGAGCCGCTTTGGCCTATGAGAGAGCCATTGCAGCATACCCTTCAGCTGCAGCTTACAACAATCTGGGTAACGCTCGTCTCGCTCTCTTTGACTATCCGATGGCCCTCGCCTGCTTTAAAAAGGCTATCGGGCTGGATCCGGAATATGCTGAGCCCTGGTATAATCTGGGCAATGCTGTTTATGACCAGCATAGATTCGCAGACGCAGCCGGAGCCTATCAGAAATCCATAGACATCTCACCAGGATTCGAACAAGCCTGGTATAATCTTGGGAACGCATTTTTCAAGCTTGAACTGTATTCAGAAGCGAGGAAATCTTATGCTCGCGCCCTGGAACTGAATCCAGCTGATTATCAGGCGGCGTATAATTTCGGTAACTGCTGCTATGACCTTCATGAATATCCGGAGGCTATCCAGGCATATAAAGCAGCAGCCCAGCTCAACCCTCACGATCCGCTGCCGCATAAAAACATGTATGAACTGTATCTGATCATAAATAACAGAAATTCAGCGAACAGTGAATTGGAAATTGTCAGGAAAATGTCGGGGTTACTGGCGGAAGAACTGCTGAGATTCAAACCCGGCAATACAGTAAGGAAGTAGCGCTTCATGCTGCCTTCCAGATCACCCTTTTTTTCCGGCAGGGAACATGAAATCTCTGAAATCATGTCGCTGCTGCCAAAAAAACGTGTAATTCTGATTTCCGGCCAGGCCGGAGTTGGAAAAACCACTCTGGCATTAGACCTGGCTCACCGGCTTTCGCAGGAAAAGGCACGCTTTGAAAGAGTGCTCTGGACACGCGCCTATAGAGGTGAAGGTGAAGCGGAATTCTGTACTGAGATCATTCAGGCCATCAGAGAGATGTCAGGCGATAAATGGACTGGAAACGCAGATAAAAATCTGCTGACTCTGGCCGAATTTATTGAAAATAGAATGTACACAGTCATTATCGACGACTGCCAGTTCCTGCCTGAAGAAATAAGGGCTGGCTTCATCGAAAGCTGCCTGTTGAGATTCAGGCAGTCCCGTCTTTTCATGACAAGCAGCAGGCCTAACCCGCGCGAGTATAGCGCTTTGTTGAATTTTCAGCTGAATTGTCTTTCCCGGGAATCGTCTTTAAATCTTCTGACCCGGATGCTTGAAAAGCATGGCTTTGCTGCCCTGAGCGCAGAACAGTTCGAGCTGCTTTTTTCCTACATCGGCGGATCTCCTTTGTCTTTTAAACTCTTTTTGAGCAGTCTGCTCAGCGGAGAAGTCACAGTTCATTCTCTGCTTTCAGATCCGGATTTTCCGCTCGAACGTGAGCAGCATCTGATGAACATCATCTGGCTGAAACTGGATCTTGAAGAGCGCGAAATCCTGAAGCAGCTTTCTCTTTTAAACCATCCAGTGACACCCGGGGATCTTCCTCTCTCATTTGAAGCGAAAGAATCGCTTCAGAAGCTTTCGGAAAAATATCTGCTGGAAACCCGCTCGGCAGAAGTCTTCTTTCACGACCTGCTCCGTCCTCTAGTAATTTCCATGATGGACTTCCATGAATTGAGCGCCATCACGCTTAAACTGGCCGAGCATTTTTCTTCCTCCAGGACCTTCAGACCCAGGCTTCTGATGGAAGCCTGCCGCCTCTTTCGCACTTTGAACGAGCATCAGAAGTCTGCAGACTTACTGCTGCGCCTTTGCGACGGAGTTTTTATGCTGGGAAATTTCATCAGCGGTCTGGACACCCTTTTGGACGAAACCCTGAAATGGTCGGACCATCGCAGGGCAGAACTGCTTGAAGCACGCGCCGAGCTGTTGATGCACAGCAAAGATTTCAAAAAAGCTGACGAGTTCATCAGTAAAGCCGATGCCGGAGTAAGGAAGATCCTTGAGGCGAGATCACTTCAGCTTCAATCCCGGCTAAACGAAGCAGTTGAACGTTATGAAAGTAATCTGAATTCAGACAACTGCATAAGGATGCAATTCAACCTGCTGTCGAATCTTGCCGCCTGCCACAGCCGGCTCGGAAACATTACCCGTGCGGCTGAATTACATGCCCTGATCCAAGCGGAGGACCTGACGAGAATTCCGGATATCCGCCTGGCCAGATACTATTCCGATTATGCAATGTTTTTGTATTACAGGGGAAATTTCAAACAGGCCCTTGACCTGACGCTGAAAATCGAACGGATCTACAGGGATAAGAGCGGATCTTTGCATGGAGCTGCCTTGTTCAACCTGGCCCTGTTCAGTGTCGAACTCCTGGATATTGCACATGCCAGACGCTATCTTTCACAGGCTATGGAAGAACAGAAAATCATCGGCGATGAGCAGGGGTTGGCTTTCAGCCGCAATCTGCTCGGAGAAATCTTTCTTCTCAGCGGAAAACACGCTGAAGCTCTGGAAGAAAAAATGACTGCCCTGGAATCGGCGGAAAAGAATCACTGGACTTTTCTTACAGGTTACATGCACAGCCAGCTGGGCGAACTGCTCATGAGAATGGAGGATTTCAGCCAGTCTGAAATCCATTTCAAAGCCGCTCTCTTTATTTTCCAGACTGCAGGCGACCAGTTGGCTGAGTCCTGGACCAGATTTTATTACTCCCTGCTCAGACTGATCACCGGTAATCTTCAGACAGCTCACTCAGATCTGGAAAGAATCAATAAATACGCTTCCGAAGGGTCACATCCCAAACTCAAGGCATTCACTTCTTACTTCCTTGCTCAGACGTACAGATTGAGCAGGAATTCAGCTGCAG
Source organism: Candidatus Wallbacteria bacterium (assembly GCA_028687545.1). Classification (NCBI taxonomy): domain Bacteria; phylum Candidatus Walliibacteriota; species Candidatus Wallbacteria bacterium. The sequence goes on along the minus strand of JAQTZZ010000050.1, from coordinate 19,452 downwards.
CCAGGATGGAACTCCTGGAAGCCAGGAAAATAATGGGGAAATTCCCTCAAAAAGCCAGGAAGAAGTTCAGGGATGAATTCCTCTGGTACAGGAAGCGCCTGCCGAAAAAGCGGAATTAAGGAATTCCGTTTTTCCGAAAACCCGGGTGACTTCAGTGTCTTACTTACCCCAGGCCAGTATTTCAAAAACTCTGTATCCTGCTTCACCTTGTTTCTTGTAATAGATCGGCAGAAATCCGGCGACATATTTTTGATTGCCTTCAGGATGGGGGAAAAAACCAGGAGGAATCGCAGCGACCTGACCCACGTTCACTGCTTCATTCTTGAAAAAAAAGGCACAGATTTCTTCGCGGAAAGTCTTCAAACCTTTGATATACCAGTCCCTCCGCTGCAGAGCGGACAGTCCTTCTGGTAAGCTTCCTACAGTTGAGATGAAAATCGAGGCATACGGAATATGGGAATCAAGTTCATCCTGGGAAATGGAAAAATCCCCGAATTGTCTCTTTACTGATCCGATGGCTGTTCTCTTGATCAGGACATTACCAGGGTTTTGAAGGGTGGAAAGCAGATAAGTTCCTGGATAGGCGCTGCCAAGATCGAAAGGTTCCCAGAAAGCTTTGACTGTTTTCCCTAAATCGAAAGCTGCCGGATATTGATAATACTTCAGAAGCACGAATTGCTTATCAGGTTCCGGATATACGGGAAGGGGAAATCTGGATGCCAGCGCATCAGACAGAGTCCATTTGTTGACTTCTGGCAGTCTGTCAGTGTGCAGCGGTATGAGATCTGTCTTTTTATCAGACTGAGTGATTGCCTGAGGAGTAAAGCCGTCAAAATAACAAATCTGGATTTTAGAGGCAGTGCTTACGAACCATGTCCTGGTCAGCAGTTGTTTGACAGTCAGGGCAGTCAATTTAGAGGATCCAGGATTCTGTCCTGTGACAAAGTTGCCGCTGACAGTCACTTTGGGAAGCCATTCCGGACCGCAGGAATATCCGCCACCGCTGACTTCATTCAGCCTGGATTCAAGCTGATCCTTTAGCGGCGAGGCAGACACAGCTTCCAGCAGGCCGGCTGCCTTTTCCTCAGCTGCTGAAAATCCGGTCACTTCATGGCCGGCCAGTATGGGTAAACCATTTGTTCCTTTGATGTTTACCAGAGCTGCAAGGCCGTGGCAGACAGCTGAAATCACCTTCCCTTTTGCAGCCATGCCTCTCACCACTCGCGCCAGATCCCTGTTGTCGACCAGGTCAAACAGCACCCCGTGCCCGCCTACAATGAACATTGCATCGTAATTTTCCGGCCTGGCTTCAGAGAGAGGTATCGTCCGGTCCAGCGTCTTTCGCATTTTCCAGCTTTTGACCAGCTGATCTATTTCCGGATTGCTGCTCGCAGGATCAAGCGGAGGCCTGCCGCCTTTCGGGGATGCCAGTGTCACGTTGAATCCGGCAGATTTGAATATCTCATAAGGCGTAAAAAGCTCTTCACCCCAGTAACCTGTATAATGCCCTGGGGCCAGGAGTCCGTCATAACTTGTGACTACTATCAGGACATTTATACCTTGTCCTGCTGCCTGCAGGCATAACGAGAACAGCGCAACCAGAAACAGTACAATGATCTTATTTGTCATGCTTTCTCCTTTAAACGGTTGATTTCCACAATTTTATCATAAACGGGCTGGAGAATAAATCCTGTAGGGGCACCCCTTGCGGGTGCCCGAACCATAATTCGGTTCTCCAACGGGAGAACGGGCAACGGCGAGCGTTGCCCCTACAGATTAAAACCCATGTGCAACCCTACATTAGATCAATTTCATATTCCCCGTTCATGTCTCTGCAGCAGATTGTAACTGGATTCACCGGTTAATTCCTGCATTATTAGATTATCAGGATTGAAGTCTGGAGGAAAAACAAAATGTTCAGCAGAATCACCATAATCGCATTGATCATGGCCTTTTTCCAGTGCCATTCCGCCAGCATCATGCAGCTGATCTATGATCATGACCTTCCTACAGCTCTGAAATCTTTTGAAGTGACTTCTGAAGTGTCACCTGAAGAACAGCAGCAGACAGAGTGGTGTGTAATGATTTACAGTTCACTGGAAGGCGGGGAACCTCTGGAGACTTTTTTCATCCAGGAGCTGGTAGACATGCTGGATGTAAGTCTTGAAAAATTCGTGCATGTGGTGGCGCAGGTGGATTACCGCCATTGCCACAATCTCCAGTCCAAAAGATACTGTCTTGCCGACGGTAAACTGCAGGTGCGGGCTGTTCTGCCAAATCAGAACATGGGTGATCCCGCGGTTTTCGCAGATTTTCTGACCTGGGCCATGCAGTACCCTGCGAAACATCGCCTGCTCTTCATCCAGGGCCACGGCACAGGCGTCCTGACCACCTCAGGCCCTGGCAGCTTTGAAAAAAGCCGCTCTTTCGGGATTGATTATGGAAATAATGATTCGCTTTCGATGTCTGATGCTTCATCCTGCCTGCAAAAAGTCTTGGGCGACAAAAAAATCGATGTCCTGGCTTTCCGTTCCTGCCTGATGAACGGGATCGAGTGCGCGACCATGTTCAGCAGCTTTTTCGATTATATGATAGCCACAGAAACAACCCAGAAGGCCGGTTTTTCCAAGCCAAAGCAGAGAGAGGACTTTTTTGATACATTTTTCCTTGATGAACTGAAGCGGAGAAACGGGATCATGGAGCCTCTCGAAATGGCGACTGCAGTATATGAAAGCATTAGAAACACAAACATGATCCTGGTGAATGGTATGCCGGGTGCCCAGTTCGAAATTTCCTGCTGGGACTTATCCAGACTGCGCTCGACGATTCCCGATTTCAGAGAACTGACCGATTGCCTGACAGCCCGGCTTTCCGCTCCAGGTGCCGATCTCAGGCGTGATCTGGCTGAAGTGAGGACCGGATGCCCCCTTTTTTATGAGTATTCCTCAGGGAAATGCGCATATGTGGATCTGGAATCGTTGTTGAGCGGACTCGAAATGCAGGCAGCCTCCTCGACAGACAGGGCATCAACGGATTTCGGCAGACAGATTGGAGCAATCAAAGACAGAATCAGCGCAGGCCTGAAAAACGCGGCACTAAAGCATTGTGACAATTTCCACCAGGTTGATCCCGGATTCGCCACTTCCATTCTGCTGCTTCCCCTCTCCAGCAGTGAAGCGGAAATCTATCAGGATAAAATTGCCCCTGAATATTCAGAGCTGGATTTCAATAAAGAGACTGGCTGGAGCGGGTTTTTGAACAGTCTGTAGGAACACTTTTCCTGAATGTCCATCTATAAAAACCTGGAACAATCTTTTACCGGGTGCTTTCTTCTGTGGAAAAAATTACTAGGTAGATGTAATATATTAGTATCTTGAGTATGGCAAATTTTCCGTTGCAAGTTAAAGAGCTCCTTGTGGGGTGAACAACAGTAACTTTTGATCCCTTCGCGTTGCTCGGCACAAAAGTAACTGTTGTGCAGGACCCGCCACAAATCAAAGCTTCGGTTAAATATTTGGCTGCACACTACTAAAATTTGACAGACTCAAATTTCTGTATCATATTATACCGCCCGGGGGGAAAATGACCGCTAAATCTTTCAGTGAGCTTTTTACCCGCTGTAAATCGAATCCACTGATTACTGCCAAAGACATTCCGTATCGGATCAATTCGGTTTTCAATGCCGGAGCGACCAGCATTGAAAACGAAACATTGCTGCTGATGAGGACCGAGGATCGCAGAGGCATTTCTCATCTGACCGCAGCCAGAAGTCGTGATGGTATTACCGGCTGGCGGATTGACCCTGAGCCCACCTTATTGGAGTGTCCTGAATCTTATCCGGAAGAAAGCTGGGGAATAGAGGATCCCAGAATTACTTATCTGGAAGAAATGGGATTATGGACGATCGTTTACACTTCTTATTCCAGTTGCGGCCCCCTGGTCTCCCTGGCCTGTACCAGAGATTTCAAAAAGTTCGACCGCAAAGGGATCATACTGCCGCCTGAAAACAAGGATGTCTCTTTGTTTCCAGTCAGATTCAACGGTCAATGGGCAATGCTGCATCGGCCTGTTACTGGATCCTCAGGCGCACATATCTGGATCTCATTCAGTCCGGACATGACACATTGGGGGAATCACCAGCTTCTGATTCCGGCACGCGACGGGGCCTGGTGGGATGCCGGGAAAATAGGCGCTTCACCGCCGCCGGTCCTGACGGAAAAAGGATGGCTGATTATTTATCACGGCGTAAAAAAAACTGTCAGCGGATGTATTTACCGCCTTGGTCTGGCACTGCTGGATCTGAAAGATCCGAGAAAATTGCTGGCCCGCTCCGACGAATGGGTTTTTGCGCCTGAAGAGAGCTATGAAATGACGGGTGATGTCGATAAGGTGGTATTCTCCAACGGCTGCGTTTCTGACGGTAAAAAACTCAACCTGTATTATGGCGGTGCCGACAAATGCATCTGCCTCGCTACTGCAGACATAGCCGAATTGCTGGAATGGCTTGGCCTGCATACTCACAGCGCTGAAACTGTCAATCAGGCTGGAAGGCATGAAATCGACCAGCAGGATTTCAGTGGGAATCGGAGACCATGGGGATTTTACGAAGTGATTTCCGACAATCCGGATCACAAGCTGAAAAGGATCACTGTCTATCCTGATCAGCGCTTGAGTTTACAGCGCCATTTCCGGCGATCTGAACACTGGTATGTGATCAAGGGACAGGCAAAAGTGGTGCTTGATGGCCGGGAAATCCCGCTTGCGTCCGGACAGGCTGTTGACATTCCAGTTAAATCATGGCATCGCATTCAGAACACAGGGGCTGCAGACATGGTTTTCGTCGAGGTCCAGACTGGTGAATATTTTGGAGAAGATGATATCGAAAGAGGGGAGGATGATTATGGGAGAGCCAAGTAGACCGATCGTCAGACGTTATGAGAAGAATCCGATTCTGACCAAGCTGGACATACCTTATCCGGTGGAGACTGTTCACAATGCTGGGGTGGTTAAACATGGGAAAAAATACATCATGCTGTTCAGATCACACCTGTGCAACGGAAGGTCTGTGATCGGAATCGCGGAAAGCGATGACGGGCTGCAGTTCAAAGCAAGGTCTGCGCCTTTCATTGTCCCTGCAGGAACAGAACCGTTCAAATCTTATGAAGAATGCGGGGTGGAAGATCCCCGCATCTGCGCCATAAACGGCGAATATTTCATCACCTACAGCGCTTACTCCAAACATGGAGTGCGGATCGCCCTGGCCAGCACAAAAGATTTTGAAAAACTGGAAAGGATCTCCCTGATTACTCAGGCTGATTATCGGAATGTGGTCTTGTTTCCGGAGAAAATCAACAATCGTTATGTCCGACTCGACCGCCCTCACTCGGAAATATCTCCCTGGTCTCTCTGGATATCGTACTCGCCTGATCTGATTTACTGGGGGGATTCCAAGGTTCTGATCAAACCCATGACCTATCATTGGGATGAAATGAAGGTGGGGCCTGGTGCGACTCCCATCAAAACGGAAGAAGGGTGGCTGAATATTTTTCATGGTGTCTTCAAGACCATGGATGGAGCGGTCTACAGACTCGGTGTAGCGCTGCATGACTTGAAAGATCCGTCGCTGTTAAGGGGGGTCTCAGACAACTGGATACTTCAGCCGGAAAGCCCATGGGAAATTACCGGTTATGTGCACAATGTCGTCTTCTGCTGCGGTGCAGTGGCTGAAGCCGACGGCACCATCAAGATTTACTGGGGAGGCGCAGATTCGGTAATGTGTGTCGGAACCGCAAAGATTTCGGATCTGATCCAGATGTGCCTGACAAAACCTCGCCCGCCTTTGGGGTGAATTACTCCTGCAGGTTTTCCGGGCCGCCGGATTCCGGCCGGCAGATGTTGGCTTCATGCTCCAGGATCACTGCGCTTATTGACCTCTACAGCCAATCCTGGGGTATAGCACACCTCACCTTATACTTACATGGTGATAATTTCGTTTTAATTGACGTGATCGGTTTCCGACTGTAAAATAATTATATGTCCGCTCAATCTCAACTTTTAGAAGCTGTTGTCAAATCGAGCGTAGCGAAGATTTGCTACAGCTTCTTAATCCCCGGAACAACGCGAAGGGGACAACAAAGCCAACCACAAATCCGATCTGCCCCACTCATGTATACGAGAAACTGGGGGAAATATCCCCAAAAGACCTGTTTCCAAATGAAAATCCGACAGAGCTCGTACTGAGGTTAAACAGAGGACATACTAAGGACATCACGCGGAAGTAAAAAGATCGGGGAAAAACTCTACAACCATTCAATACCAGGCAAGAGGAAAAATGGCAAACTGCAAGTTCGTGGTCGAGGCTGTGGATCTGCCGGGGGATGAGGGCAAGAGACCGAAAAAATTAGGATTCAACGCGGAAGGGGTGAAGGTTTCACGAATTTTTCCCCTTCTCTTCTTCAAAACTGATAATACTTTTTAATAAGGGTGGCTCATGCCAATTAAGTCTTATCTCCTATTCCTAATCATACTTGCCAGTGTGTCATTTATCCATGCCAATACTATTCCCCTTAAACAGGGCTGGAATCTAATTTCATTGGGTGTACAGCCTGTAGACTCCTCAGTTTCCGAGATTTTTCACAATGTTCCTGATATGAAATATTTGATGGGATTTTTAAGAAACCCCTCCGATGGAGGCAGTGAAGGATTCCGCACTTATATGAACATTGAGGGGATGAGAGATTTTAGTACCCTAACCACCATGGATGGTTTACATGGATATTGGGTTTATATGACAGGCATAGACACTCTGGAAGTTTTCGGTGATAAAATCGATGTGCAACAGCAGATAATGTTGAGTTCTGGGTGGAATCTAGTCGGGTATTGGCTGGATCAGTCCTATGCGATGCCCACTTGTGAAACCCAGACCAATACAATAATCGATTCAATTTTCAATCCTTCCCCTTCCATCATTGGCGGCACAGCAAAATACATCATGGGATTTTATCGTGATACAGGCAATGGAATATCAGAAGGATTTAAAACCTTTATGAATAATACAGCCATTTCGTTTAGCAACCTGCCTGCTATTGATCCAGGAAAAGGTTATTGGGTGTACATGCAAGATGAAGGGATACTTGAATACAACAGCAAAAACCCCTTGGATCTGACGCCACCTGAAAATATAACTGCATTCAAGGTCTCTGGTATAGACGCAGCTATCCCTTGCGTCAGTTTGTGCTGGACTAACCCTGAAGAAGATTTCTACAAAGTTGTAATCAGGCGCAAAGAGGACTCTTACCCTAATGATCTTGCCGATGGAACTGAAATATACAATGACAATGGTTCGCATACACTAGACAGTACTGTTAGCATCGGGAAAAAATACTGTTACAGGGCCTGGGCTTATGACTCCAATGAGAATTTTGCATTATCAACAGCCATTACCGATGCCTTAGTTATTGATACGAATTTTGTTGATCTCGGTAAATCTACCCTTGTTTTAGATACTACAGAAGCAGTATCAGTAAATTATTCGCCCGACAATGGGGGGGTAAGCATTCCTGTTGCTGCTCCGTCAGCGGCCGAATTGACTGTAGGTTCAATCATCGTGGCCGGTACTTCGGAAACTGAGACCGGCATAGCCAGAAAGGTAACAAGCCTCAGAGTTGAAGGCGAACAAGTGATCGCTGAAACTACCCAAGCAGCTCTGGATGAAGTGATCGAAAATTGTGATGTTTCGGTTGTGAGGCCACTAAATTTCAGTAACGCCGAGTTTGCGCCATTGCGGAAAGGAGTGAAATTAGTTTCTCCATTGCATGCTCCCACAAAGGACGGCCTTTACATCAGCCTTGATAATTGCGTGTTGTACGACTATGACAAAGACACTTCCACTACTTTCGATCAGATTACAGTAAAAGGCTACATTTCTTTCAAAAATCCGATCTATAACGGCGAGTGCAAGATTAGTTGGCACGGTTTAGATAAATTTTTAGTCTCTTTGGCATTCAGGGAAGATTCTGAAATGAAGATTACGTCAAAAATAGCGGGTCAACTTGAGTGGAAAAAAGATTTGAGTGAGTGGTTCCCGTTCTGCAAAGTTCGTTTTCCCAAAATTGTGGCTGGTCCTATCGAAATAGGACCTGTGATGACTTTCTATATTGGCCTCCAGGGGAAAGCTTATGCGGGTCTTTCAGTATCTGTGGTTCAACAGGCCTCAATGACTGGAGGATTGTTATATGAAAATGGCTGGAGCCCGATCAGACAATTTTCAAACACTTTTTATTACACACCACCAGCTTTGTTTGCGAACGCTGACTTTAAGCTTTATTTCGGACCACAAGTAGATTTCAACATCTATGAAGTAGTAGGTCCTTACTTAATGGTTGATGGTTTTTTGAAACTGGTAGCAGATACTACTCCTAAGATGACTTTGTATGGCGGCCTGGAAGCAGATGTTGGAATCACTGCCGTTAAAATACTAGGTTTCAAGTTAACTGAACCTTTCAAACTAACAGGTGCTATTAAAAATCAGCAGAAACTCTGGGAATTGTTAAAACCCAGCACAACATCATTGATGAATTATAGTAATGTCAGTTCAACAGGTTTTTCGCTGAACTGGAGTAAAATAAGCAATGCAGACTCATACAGAATTTACAAAGACTATAAACAATACGGTGTGGATACAACTGGGAATTCGGTATCCATCACCGGACTGTCGCCTAAGCATATATACACCATGCAGGTTTCCGGAATCAATATTCTTGGCGAAGGCGATAAACGAAGTCTGATAGTTCCCACCTCAAACCCCTTAACCAGCATCACAATAGCACCTGCCATGATTTCTCTCTACACGGGTTCCTCATATTATCTTAACAACAACATAGTAGCTACAACCCATTATACAGACGGCAGTACGTTCAATGTAAGTAGTGGTATAACCTGGAAAATGAGCAGCGGAGTGGGCAATCTGAACGGAAATATCTATATCGCTGGGGCGAATGCTGGCAGCGCTGTGCTGACATGCAGCTACATAGATTGTGGTTTAACAAAATCTGCGAATCTTTCTATAACTGTGAACAAGACCAAAACCTTTTCAAATATCAGCATCAACCCTTCATCTGCATCAATTACCGCTGGCGGTTCTTACAACCTATCCAATGTCAATGTTACAGCGCATTATTCCGACAATAGCACTTCTACTGTGAATGGCGTTACCTGGAGCCTGAGCAGCGGAGTAGGTAGCCTAATCGGAACCACCTACGACTCAGGTTCTAGCGCTGGTAACGCAATTCTTGCTTGCAGTTACAATGATGGTGGTGTGACAAAGGCTACGGATTTTTCTATAACTGTAACTAAAACACTTTCAAGTATCAGAATAAATCCAACCTCAGTTTCGATATTTTCCAACAGTTTCTTCCTTTTATCCAACATCAATATCACTGCTGATTACGCAGACAGTAGCACTGCCACAATTAGCAACGGGGCTTGGAGCTTAAGCAGCGGAGTGGGCAGCATAAGTGGTAAAACATATTATCCTGGAGCAAACACGGGAAGCGGAGTATTGACTTACAGTTATACTGAAAATGGTGTCACAAAAACTGCGAGTATAACTGTCACAGTTAACAAAATTCTCTCCAGTATATCTTTAAACACTAATGAGATTCACATTATTGCTGATGGAACCTTTGAACTTTCAAGCATATCTGCTTCTGCTCATTATTCAGATTCCAGTAATGTACCTGTGGACAGCGTGTCTTGTGTGATGGGCAGTGGGTTGGGACAGATAGAAGGAAACGTATACCTTGCTGGGCCGAATGCGGGTAGTGCTGTTTTAATCTTCAGTTATACTGAAAATGGTGTGACGAAGACTGCAAATTTAAAGATAATTATTAACAAAAGGCTTTTATCTATAAGCATCAAACCTTTATCTGTTGAACTCACTTCTATCAGCTTTTATAACTTATCCAATGTCATTGTCACAGCCCGTTATTCCGACAGCAGCACCTCTACTGTGAATGGCCCCGCCTGGAGAATAATCAGCGGAGTGGGCAGCCTGAGTGGAACCACTTACAGCGCAGGATCTAGTGTTGGGAACGCAGTTCTTACTTGCAGTTACAATGAAGGAGGTGTGACAAAGACTGCGGATCTTTCAATCAGCATTTTTAACGATTCCATTGATACAATTGATAAGGCAATCACAGATATACAAAATGCAATTCTGAATAAAGGCAGCACTTTGTTCGCATCAAGAATCAGCAGCACAGCCGCTGTTGATGGTTGGGGTAAGACCTCCCTCACAACAGCTTTTTCAGCTTATGTCGCAGGCTCAGCCATTCTGAATGACAGTATAATTCCTTCTGTAACGAGTTTATCGATGGTCCCGCAAAACATTGTTTACAATGCAGACATGAATGAAGCTACTCTTGAAGTTGATGTCAACTTCACCTGGACTCGCACCAGAAGCAGTTTTTATAACAAAAATGGTGGAGCTTATACGAATGTATCTGAACCATACCATGTCACTTGGCCTGTGCATTTTGCAAAAATATCTGGGATTTGGCAATTCACAAATTGCGAACTCGTTCAATTCATTCGGATGAAAAATTCTTTGATTAATTTCATGGATCCACCTCACAATAATATTTCTTTTTCGATTTATGAAGATACCAATCACCCGATTAATAGTTTTTCTGTTAGAAAAGATAATGCCCCCTTTACATTTGACGGAACCTGGGAATGGACGACAAACGCATCGAGGAAAGTTAAAGAAGGCTATAAGTATTATGCAACACTGGAAGCAGGGACTTACGCATTTGATATTGCTTATATGGATGGTAAAACTGCAAGCTATTCAAGAGTGATAAAAACTACTTTTCAGGAACCGAAGGTTACCGCTATAGTCAATGGTCAAGTTGTGACCATCACTTGGAATGACAATGCAGCGGTTGCCAACAGTAATGATAATTACAAGATCTCGGTTGTAACTGATGGACACACTTATAATGCTCGGGGTTTATCACGTACCACTAATTCGGTTGTTTTTACTCTGCCTTCATTGAGCAATTACATAAGCATTCAATTTAGAATTCAGGATCCTTTCTGGAACATCTTATTCGACACACAATTTTACCCAAAATCCTTAACCAGTATAAATCTGAATCCTGGGTCGATCGAAGTGAGTGTCAACAATACTTACGACTTGAAAAATGAGATTGTTACGGCAAATTATCTGGACACAATGTTACAATCCAGTTCTCGCACTGTCAGTAATGTTAGCTGGAGCATGCCAAATGGGGTTGGAAATTTAAATGGGTCCACATATAACGCAGGATCGAGCGTGGGTAATGCTGTACTAAACTGCAGCTACACAGAAGGTGGGGTGAGGAAAAATACTGATCTCCCTATAACTGTAACCAACCCACTTTCAAGCATTACCATCAGCATGACTTCTGAAACATTATACACTGGTACATCTTACAACTTATCCATTGTCATTGTTACTGCCCATTATTCCGACGGCAGCACTTCTACTGTGAATGGGGCTACTTGGAGTATAAACAGTGGATTGGGCAGCTTGATTGGAACCACCTACAACGCAGGGTCTAGTGCTGGAAGCGCAGTTCTTATCTGCAGTTACAATGAAGGAAGATTGATAAAGACTGCGGCTTTTTCAGTAAATGTAATTCCCCAAAAAACTCTTACCAATGTTATCATTAGCCCATCAAATATCACACTAAGCGCAGGTGGGACATATAGCTTAAAGAAAGAGTACATAACAGCACTCTATTCAGACACCTCGACTGCTGAAATTACAAGTGAAATTTGGAGTGTAAGTTCCGGTCACGGCACAATCGAAAACGATATTTATACTGCTTCCTCTGATACCGGCAGCGCGGCATTAACAGCGAGTTACTCTGAAAGCGGTGTGACAAAGACTGCTGATTTTAATATAAGTATCGTTTCTTCACCGATTGTCAATTGGTACCAAGCGACTGATAATGTCCCTTGGAACGGAAGAGAAGGCAATACTACCCTGGTTTTCTATGATAAAATGTGGATCATAGGCGGTGCTGATTGGGAAGGCAGCAATACACTATTCAATGATGTCTGGTATTCCTCTGATGGCGTTAGTTGGACCCAAGCTAACGCCAATTCTGCTTGGAGTGCCAGATGTGGTCATACGAGCTTAGTGTTTAACAATAAAATGTGGGTACTGGGTGGATGGGACGGTACACAGAAAAACGATGTATGGTCTTCAACTGATGGCGTTAACTGGGTGCAGGTTACTGCTAATGCTGCTTGGTGCGCAAGAAGTGGTCATACAAGCTTAGTGTTTGATAATAAAATGTGGATTATTGGTGGAAATTATTACGATCAGACACTTCCTGATAACAATAAAAAAAATGATGTCTGGTATTCCTCTGATGGCATCACTTGGACTCAGGCTACTGCACATGCCGGTTGGAGCGAAAGATTTTTCCATTCGAGTGTAGTTTTTGATAACAAAATGTGGGTTATTGGTGGAGGAAATAACAGTGTTGGTTGGCCTATATATAATGACGTGTGGTATTCCACTGATGGCGCAAACTGGACGTTGGCGGCAGCCAATGCTGGGTGGGGCATACGCTCTTCCCACTCAAGTGTAGTGTTTGATAACAAAATGTGGGTTATTGGAGGTTATTCAATCAATAATATTTGCAATGATGTGTGGTATTCCACTGATGGTGTAGATTGGTTTCCTACTAACAGCAGTAGAATATGGACCCCACGTGGTGGCACCAGCATCGTGTTTAATAATAAAATGTGGATAATGGGTGGTAAAAATAGTGTATGGAGTTATGATAAAGATGTCTGGTATTCTGACGGCCATAATACTGGTGAAACCATGACCTTAAATCTGACCGGGGAAGTAACTATGGATTTCGTCTGGGTACCATCCGGCAGCTTTACCATGGGTAGCCCTGATAGTGAAACAGGGCGAACCACGAGTGAAGTGCAGCATACGGTAAACATTACCAAAGGCTTCTGGCTGGGGAAGTATGAAGTCACTCAGTCCCAGTGGCAGGCAGTGACAGGAAGAAATCCCAGTCATTTTTCTGGCTACCCGAATCGACCGGTAGAGGAAGTATCTTGGAACGACTGCCAGTCTTTCATCACATCGCTGAACGGCAAGGGCATTGGCACTTTCAGACTGCCAAATGAAGCAGAATGGGAATATGCATGTCGGGCTGGGTCAACATCTGCATATTATTGGGGTACCAACCCGGATGAGAAATACATGTGGTATAACTCAACTTCGGGGTCAACTCACGATGTAGGAGGGAAGCTGCCCAATACCTGGGGGTTATATGACATGAGCGGCAATGTCTGGGAATGGTGCAATGACCGGTACGGTATGTATAACAGCTCTATACAAAATGACCCACAAGGCCCCTCTACCGGCAGCTACTTCGTTTCTCGCGGAGGCAGCTTTTATCACGCTGACTACTATAGCCGTTCTGCATATCGAGGCAACTATGTGTCAACGTACTATAACGATTTCCTTGGCTTGCGTATTGTATTAACACCAGCGGGGCTGTGAAGCAAACGAAGAAATGACCTGGGCTGCGACTAGTCGATAACTTGTAAGGTAGAGATTTTCAGAAGCTTGGAAACGGGAAAAATGCATTAAAGAACCATTGATCGATATCACTATATCAAAAAGATGGATTTATTTGGTTGTTAAAGAAGAGTCTAGGAGGAAAAAACCATATGCACAGTCTAATGGGGAGTGTTATTGGCTATCTTTTCGCAGTTGTTGCAGGTCATTTTACTGTTCAAAGCGTCGTAGATAGTCTTTGGACATCTATTGGATGGACAGATACTGCATACCAAGAACGGCCAGAATGGAAGTACTTCCAATATCAGAATCATGAACAGCGACAGCACTAATCAACAGGATGTCACCAATGATGGCAACAGCAGGCAACCATACTGTGGCATGAACAGATCTTGCCATAACCAGCTAATTTGCTTACCACTGATAAACTTGGATGCTGTATGAAACATTTGGTTACTTTGACTCTTATCCTGATCGCATTCGTTTTTTTTACACCTGCTGATGCCTTCACAATAAATGGGTCAGTAATCTCAGGAGCTAACTGCCGTGTTGTCATCTGGGAGAATAGTTCGAAAATTAATGAGACAACTTCCTCCAGTGGTGGTGCTTATATTTTTTCAGAATTGAACCCAGATACTTATGAAATCGTTGCTTATCAAAGTGGCTTTTACCCCGGACTGCTTTCTTTAGAGCTCACTACAATGGACCTCACCGGGAAAAATATCACTCTTACTCCCATATCTTCTACCATGACACCCACTGTCAGGACATTTACTGGTACTTTGGAAGTCGATCACGATGGCGACGGTATCTTGGAACCTGCTGAACCTGGCGATATAATCTGTGCCGCTAATTCCCAGGGATCAATATTTGGTTTAGAGCGGAATAGGGGAGCGGAATAGGGGACGCGCCTGAATTTTCAACATTCCTGCATTCCTTACAAACGTACTATATTGAGGTAGAATCGAAATTTATCTGTCAGGCTTTTAATTTCTTGAAAACATAGCGAAAATTTATTCGAATAGAGGAGAAGTTCAGATGAAGGCAAGGACTGGATTCCTGCTTCCGCAGTGTTGATGGCGGCGGTTGCCGTACAGCTTTTCGGGGCAGCATGCCCCCCCGCTTCAGGTACTACGATATTGGCTTGCGTCTGGTCTTCCGCCCGTAGGAACAGAATATTACTATTATCCTGCGCCGGGAGATCCTGCGCAGCAGGGGGCGAGCGGTGCGGGCGTTATGCACGCCGATTCGAAGGACATGCCGTGCTTACTTGTAAACGTCGCCTCTCGGCCCGACTCTGAAAATGAGTATTATATTGTCTTCTTCCCTGGAGAAAAGTATTCGATATCTGCCAACCCTGAGCCTGAAAATGCCGTCTTCACCTGAAACCGGCCTGATATCAGCATGCTGGCCTGAACTTAATTTCTGTGCTCTTTCTTTCCCTTGCTGATCAGATTCCTCTCATCATCGCTCAACGGCGATTCGTCTGTTTCAACCATGGTCTCCCAGAATAGATCCACAAGCGCTCGCTCGGGCAGGGAACGGAGAATGCTCAACAGCGCTTCCCTGGGGATGGCAATCGATTGTTTCATTGTCTTCCTTCCTCAGTCTGCATGAAATGGCCAGTATCTGCTTAGCAACATTATCTCAGATATTGCTAAAAAATCAAAGGGAATTGCTGAAATCGTCCTGCAATAATTCGGATTCTTCTCAAGACAGGGGGACGGTACTTGGTTTTTTTACTTTCCGCTTTCCAAAGGGCGTAATGGATGAAATCTGATTTGTTGTCCTGAATCCGGATTGGTTGTATCATTATGATTCAAGGAGGTGCAGATGCAAGCCATCAGGACTATCAAAACCATCAAGAACGGCAGTTTTACAATTGATCTGCCTGCGGATTTTACCGCCAAAAAGGTGGAAGTCATTGTTTTACCCTTAAAAGGAGGGAAAAACGGGAACTCCAAAAGTATCAGAGAAACTCTTCTCAACGGCCCGCATCTGACCGACAAAGACATGGAAGAATACAATTCCATGAAAAAGTGGCTTGAAACATGGCAACCAGAGCAATTTTAGTCGACACATCACTTCTGATTGAATATTTCAGGGCTAAAAACAAGGAGAATACTCAACTTCTGAAACTCTCCACGGATTATTCTTTTGCAATTTCCACGATCACTGTGTTTGAATTTCTCTCAGGCTTTAAAACAAAAGGGGAAGTGATCACAGAATATCTTTTGAAAAGCTTCCGGATTGTTCCTTTTGATTATGCATGTGCCGAATCTGCAGCCGAAATTTTCCAGCATTTGAAAAGCAAAAACAGATTGATACCACCTTCAGACATCTTCATAGCCGCTTCAGCGATTACCTGCGGTCTTGAACTTGCCACTCTAAACCTGAAGCATTTCAAAGGCATTAAAAATTTAGCGCTGATTGTGTAAAGTGGACAAGAATGGCCATGGCGCCTCTTTCACTCCGGCTTGATCGTACCTGTGGCCAGATTGATGCACTTGTCGCCGCCGCCGTAATACACATATAACATGCCGTCAATTAAGGCCGCCCCTTCCGGGAACACCACCTGCGGCACATCCCCTTCAGTTTCATAACTGTGCTCAGGAGATATGATCGGCACCGGGTGCCGGTAAATCACCTTGGAAGGATCATGCAGATCCAATACTGCCAATCCGGCTCTGTAGATCAATTTGCCGTCAGGCAGAGATTCAATCCCGTGGTAAATGATCAGCCAGCCGAACCCGGTTTTGACAGGCGGGCAGCCTCCCCCGATCTTACAGTTTTCCCAGGCGAATTCAGGTTCAAAAAGGACCCTGTGATGATGCCAGTGGGTCAAATCCTCTGAATCAGCGATCCAGATCGAGGTCTTTTCGGGAAAATGATCCGGGATTTCATCTAAATCCCAGTCCAACCATGATTGATTCAATTTGACCTGAAATTTCCCCTCTGTTTTTCTGATCCCGTCTTTCTTCCAGTTGTGCGCCCTGTGGAGCATTACATATTGATTGTTGATCTTTTCCGGGAACAGAACCGTATCCTTATTGATGGAAATAAAAGGACTGATCAATCCCAGCTTCTTGAAATGGTAGAAGTCGGTGGTTTCAGCCAGTGCAGCCTGCGGGTGAGAGCCATACTGGGAAGTTTTGTTGTAAGCGACATAGGTCACATAAAGTTTACTGCCGATTTCGGTGATTCTGGGGTCTTCGCAGCCATACTGTTCATAGTCGTATTCCGGCACCAGAACAGGTTGATCAGACATGCGGCGGAAATTTCTGCCGTCGTCAGACAAGGCATATCCGATTCTGGATATGTATTTTTCGTATTCACCAATTGCTCTGTAGAGCATGTGAAATTTTCCGTTTTTATAAATCAGCCCGGCATTGAAAACTGCCTTTGATTCCCAGTCGTTTCCCGGATTAACGGTCAGGACAGGGTTTTTTTCATACTTTTTGAATTCGACCTTGAGTTTCATTGTTACCTCTATGCACAGAATTGTTGCCAGGAATAAATTTTAATATGCAGATACTGGAAATTACAACAAAAAGGCTTAAAAAAAAGGAAATCACCGAAATGATGAACTCAGGAGATTCCCTGTCAGTGATAAGAACAGGAATGGCGGAAATTATGCATAAAGTGAGGGAAATTCTCAAAAATAATTTCAGTATCTCAATCATGGAAGCCGGGAATGGTGTCTTTGTGATGGCAGGAGATCAGCCGGTTTGAATATCTGGCTGTTAAGGCCAGTTCAGGTGCTTCCCTTTCACAGATATCCGTGGCGTAGGGGCATCTGGGATGGAACACGCATCCTGAAGGCGGGGCTGCCGCAGAAGGCAGATCAAACGATTTCAGCGGTAGTTCTATCCGTATTTTCGCTTTATGGGGATCAGAAGGAGGGATGGCGGAAATCAGCGCCTGCAGATAGGGATGACCTGGGGAGGAGACAGCTTCACTGATAATTCCCTGCTCAACGATTCTGCCGAGATACATGACGATGATCCTGCCCCCTGGTGCAAAATAACGTGCTGTAGCCAGATCATGCGTAATGTATAAAAAGGCAATGCCGTGCTCGCTGTTCAGCTTTTTCATCAGATCCAGGACGGAAAGTTTCAGTGAAGCATCCACAGCAGAGACCGGTTCATCGGCGATGATCACTTTGGGCTGCAGGATGGTGGCTCTGGCAATGGACACGCGCTGACGCTGACCGCCGGACAGTTGAAAGGGATACTTGGACATGTAATAATCGGTCGGGCAGAGATCAACCGAGGAGAGGAGCTCGGACACTTTTTTTTTGGCTTCTGCTCTGCTGCCGGCAATCTGATAGTGATACAACGGAGCGGACAGTGTCTGGAAAACCGTTCTCACCGGATTCAAACTCGCATATGAGTCCTGATGAACGACCTGAACTGATGATCTTAACTCCCTGGACCATTTGAAGTCTTTTTTCCAGATATTGTTTCCCTGGTAAGCCACTTCCCCCTGGGAGGGCTTCTGCACTCCCAGACAGATTTTTCCGATTGTAGTTTTACCGCAGCCAGATTCACCAATGACTGCTATCATATCCTGCCGGCTGACTTTAAGGTTGACATTATAGCCTGCCTGCATGGTTCTGTCTTTGCCGACAGGAAAGAACATGTACACATCACGCAGCTCGATCAGCGCCGTCATGAGAACATCTCCTTCCTGTGACAGGAAACGAATCTGTTTTCAGTCACTTTTTCCGGGTAGGGCCGCTCTGTTTCACAAATTCTCAGGCTGGATTCACAGCGCGAGCTGAAAACACAGCCGGTTATTTTATTGATCAGGTCAGGCGGACTCCCTTTAATCGGTTTTTTCTTCACAATATCTCCGTCAATGAACGGGATGGCATCTATCAGGCCTCTTGTATAAGGATGAATCGGTTTGGCAAAGAGCTGTTCGGTAGGTGAAATTTCCATCACCTCCCCGCCGTACATCACGATCATGTTTTGAGAAAGTTTCGCTGCGATGGCGATATCATGGGTGATCAGAATCAGGGTCAGGTTTTTCTTTTTCTGGATCTCCTGGAATATATCAAAAATATAATGCTGGGTGATCATATCCAGTGCTGTCGTCGGCTCATCGAGGATGATCATCTCAGGGTCCAGAACCATTGACATTGCGATGATTACCCTTTGCCGCATGCCGCCTGAAAGCTGGTGGGGATATGCAGAAAGGACTCTGTCAGGATCGAGCCTCACCATGCTCAGCAGTTCGAGAATTCTATCCCCAGCATTTTTAAAATGCGGGTCATGATCCCAGATGGAATCTTTCAGCTGTTCCTCAATTTTGAGGGTGGGATTCAAGGCGTTCTGGGCTGCCTGAAAAACCATAGAAGCCTTCCTCCACCTGAACTGCCGCTGTTTTTCGGCTGATAATTTCAGGATGTTTTCCTCCTGAAATATTATTTTTGAGTTCGGGCTGATTCGGGCATTTTCCGGGATAACTCCCATCACGGCCTTGATCATGGTGGATTTGCCGCAACCTGATTCTCCTATGATGGAGGAGACACTGCCGGATTCGAAATCCATGCTTACCTCATCCAGTGCGCGCAGACAGCCGCCGTGAGTGGAATACGTAACTCCCAGTTTATCTATTGACAGTATGATGCTCACTGATTCACCTACCTTAATCTGGGATCAAACAATTCCTCAATGCCTGTGGCAAAATTTATCAGGGCAAACTGAAAAACAACGATAAAAAATATCGGTGTGAGGAAATAGGGCAGGGCTTCAGGAACATAGATGGCGCCTGTCTGCTTGGCGGCGATGTTGAGCATCATGCCCCAGTTGGTCACTGAAAGCGGCACAAGACCCAGAAGCATGATCCCG
>JAQTZZ010000049.1 GCA_028687545.1 Candidatus Wallbacteria bacterium | reverse complement strand
GAATGGGATTTATAAGTAGGATTTTAATAATATGGAAATCAACTTTTATCTGGGAATCTGCGCTTACAAAGAGAAGGATTATGACAAGGCCGCGGATTACTTGAGAAAATCGATCCAGCTCGATCCCTTGGAGAGTAAATACTATTATTATTATCTGCTGGTGCTCAAAGAAAAAGGCAATTACACTGAGCTCGAATCCGTCAAGGCCCAGATCGAAGGCAAGAAACTGAAGGGAAAGTTCGTCTCTTACCTGGAGCGGATGTTCGGGGTCGGCAAGCAGAGCGAGCCAGGGGAACTTTATTTTGACGATTCAGACAATTTTTACAGCATGGGGCTTTCGCTCGCCAAGAAAGGCGATTACGATCAGGCGCTCAAGCAGTTTGACCAGGCCCTTGCGAAGAATCCTGAAAATGTGGATATCCTGATCAACATCGGCAATGTCTATTTTGTCAAGGATGATTATAAGAACGCGCTGGTGGATTATTACAAGGCCCGCAAGCTGTCCCAGGACAATTTCTACATCAATTTCTTCATCTCCAGGACTTTCAACAGACTGGGCATGAACGACCTGGCGCGTGAATTTTACAAGACAGCCCAGACCATTGATGCGAAAAATCCGGAACTTGCAGAACTGGAAAAAGATATTTCCGCAGCTTCCTATAAGAAAGTGAAGGGCATTGAAGAAAAGCTTGCAACCCTGTTTGCAAAAAATCAGCTCACCGCTGAATCCAAGACCTTTTATGAACAGGCCCTGAAGGGCGGGTCCAGCCAGAATTCAGGGAACTATTACAATCTCGGCAATCTGGCCATGATGGAAGGGAAAGACAAGGATGCGATCGTTTATCTGAACAAGGCGATCGAACTCGACCCCAAGCATCTCGAAGCATATATTTCCCTTGGCAAGCTTTACTCCGGTTCAGACAAGGAAAAGGCAGTTGCAACATTCCAGAAAGCCCTGGAGCTTGATCCGAACAATCTCGAAGTGCTTGAAAATCTGGCCAACCTCTGCCTGAAAACAAAGGATTATCCGAAAGCCAAGGAATGTTACGAAAAACTCAAGACTCTCACCAGTTCAGCGCAGAAAATCGAACAGATTGATAACATTCTGAAGACGATACCTTAACTGAGATCCGGGATCTGATAGTAAAGGCGGAGTAATCCGCCTTTTTTATGAGTTTGATGAAGAGCGAATTGGACGAACCGTTTTCATTCCAGGGATAAGTTTATGAATTTATGGAACAGGTTGCTGGATTTCCTGGGGCGGAGGGTTTCTGAACCTTGCCGCACCGTGCCCCAAGCTTCGAATGGCGCGATTGCCAGGATCGTGCTGGGGCTCGGTAACCCCGGTGATCAGTACCGTTGTACCCGACACAATCTTGGCCGCGAGTCGCTCGAAGAATTTTCCCTGAAATTTAATCAAAAAGATGAATTGAGGCTCAGGTTCTGCCATGGATGCAGAATCTTTCTGGATTCAGATACTTTTTACCTTTTTTTCCCGGATGTTTACATGAATCTCTCCGGCAGGCCGGCTCTGGAGATCTGTGAACACCTTGACAGTCTGAAAATCGCCTTTGAGCTGTTGGTGATTTCCGACGATCTGGATCTGCCTTTCGGCAGGCTGCGGTTTAGGAAGACAGGCTCTTCCGGAGGACATAACGGCATCAAGTCAATCCTTCAATCGCTCGGCGGTCGTGAATTTCTCCGCCTCAGACTTGGCATCGGTAATGTCGGCGCAAAACGAGACCCTGATTTTGTGCTTGGCAGATATGAATCAACTGAGGAAGCGAAGTTGCCCGCAGTCAAGGCATTTGTTTCCGAAGCCCTGGATTGCTATCTGAGGAATGGATTTGAGAAGGCTATGCAGGAATTCAACGGCAGGTCTATTCCGTGAATTTGCAGGGGCGCAATTTACTGCACCCCACCCATGGATAGGGTTTTCATCTGATCCTGATATAAAACAGCCATTTGTCCAGCAGTGGGAAGAGGATCGAGTCAATCACAGGCATCTCTTTCCGCAGGTTCCGATACCAGTGAAGAGGCAGTTTCAGAAAACTGAGGAAAAAAATCAGTTTCCCGATCAGGGGAACTTTAAATCGCTGCAGACTCTTTACTTCTCTCAGAATCCCCCGCAGGTTGAGATACTGCTTTTCCCCATCTTCCCGGTAGAAAAAAACCGGTCTGGATTCAGGCTTGCTTTTTTGAGCAGAGATGTAGCAGGCAGTTGCCGTTTCTGCACCAGGCGGAAGGAATTTCCAGTAATTGCACAGCATTCTGTAGCGATTCAATAGTGAATCAGGCACAACCGGGCAGATCAAGGATGGAATCCTCCGAAGACTGAGATTGATCTGGTAGAGGCTCAATTCAGGGATTTCGGTGACTGAATCAGGCAGTTCAAGGTGAATCCCCGCACTTTCCGAGTTTATCAGATGCTTGGGATAAGCAGTGGTGCTCCGGCAGAGAGGATGGCTGATCGCGATCCCTTCCAGGTTGGAGAAATATTCATTGACAATTCCGGACATCCGGCAGAGCTTCTTGTATTGATTGATGACAGTGTCGCTGACCGATGGCCTGAGGATGCGGCTTTCCAGCCTGTCCCGGAGAATCCTGAGCTTCTGCAGGTTTCCATTTTGAAAGGCTTTCAGGCAATCCGGAATTTCCAGACGCAGGAAATGACCGATTTCAGGGTGCAGAGTCTGAATCACGACCTGGGATTTTCCCAGGGTTTCCTGCTGCATACGCAATTCGGAAAGATTGCGGGGATGGTAATGCAAAACCAGGGCTTTGCTGTTGAAAATCAGGGAAGTACCGAATTTTTTTTCAATTCTGTAACCAAGCTCGATATCTTCATATCCATATTGGATGAACTGTTCGGAAAAACCTGCCACAGAGATGACCAGATAGCTTGGCAGTGAAAGATTGCAGGTCATGAACTGGATGAAACTGAGCTTCTGGCAGTGCCTCAGGCGGCTGAAAAAGTATGGAAGGTCAGAAAGTTTCGTCAATCTGTCAGGGGAGATGCCTTCCGGAAATTCCACATTGCCTAAAATGGCGCTGTCCGGATACCGGTTGAGAAAATTGAGATGTTCGGAAAGGAGCAGAGGAGTAGCAATTGTGTCGGAATCCAGGAAGAGCAGGAATCTGCCTGAAGCGGCTGAAAGCCCCCTGTTCCGCGCAACAGCCTGCCCGGAATGCTCCTGCTTCAAGCGGATAATATTGAAGTCCGCTGGAAAATTATAGGAGTAATCCCGGACTGAACCGTCGTCGATCAGGATCAGTTCAAAATCCTTGCGCGGGAAGACGAGTGATTGCAAGGAATCTAGATATCCGTGTAATTTGTCGAATCTGTCGCGGTATGGGGTGATGATGGAGAACAGCATATGCCTTTATTATACAATTATTTTCAGAATCTTCACTGTAGTCTTTCCCTGATTCACTTTCTCAGCTTTCCTTCATTCGCGGTCAACTGAGTTCAAAAGTGCGGGAATCTCAATATTTGGAGCGGGATTCCGATTAATTTATTATGAAGCAAGGCCCGGGCCGGTAAATTTGGAATTTAGTCATAAAAATATTTTCTCATCAGTCGGAGCAGCGGAATTCATACTGATCCTGATCTGCCTGACTGCCCCGCTTCAAGCGGTCGAGCTCAGAATCGGGCTGCAGACCGGCATCAAGGACATCACGCTTTCTTCGCCCGGCGGATTCAAGGTCTTTGTGACCGATAATCCGGAAGTATATACGATCCGCCAGAACAGTCTGAGAGTGACCCTGGAGCAGGGGAATTTTATCGCGAGCCACAGAAGGTACACTGAAACAAGCGGATTAAGGATCAAGGCTTGCGGCGGCGGCTATCTTTCGATCGGCAGCCGCAGATACCGCGGCGAATTCATGATCAGTAAACACGATGGAAGTTTTTCAGTCATCAATCTGATCGAACTCGAAGATTATCTGCGGGGAGTGGTCCCCAGCGAATCACCTGCTTCTTTCGAGCTTGAAGCGATGAAAGCCCAGGCTGTAGTGGCCAGGACCTATGTGCTTGGAAATCTAGGCAGACATCAGTCCGATGGTTTTGATCTCTGCTCAAGTGAACACTGCCAGGCATACGGCGGCATGAGCAACGAAAAAGCCGAGGCTGACAAGGCGGTCTTTGAGACAAAAGGTATGGTACTGTCGTACAACGGCTTACTGGCCGAAGCTGTCTACCATTCATCATGCGGAGGACACACTTCATCCGCCAGCACCGTCTGGGGCGGGAAAGGATATCCTTATCTGACCGAAGTTGAGTGCGAGTACTGCAAGGATGCCCCGCACAGCAAGTGGGAATACAGGATTTCCCGGGAGCGCCTTGCCGAAGCTCTCAGACGGAAGGGGTCCATCCAGGATAACTTTCTGAAAATCGAAGTCCTGGAAACCGACGATGGCGGGAGAGTAAAACTCCTGAGCGTGAATCAGAATCTGATCAATGCCAACACTCTAAGGACCATGATCGGCAGCGACAAAATCTACTCGAACTGCTTCAAAATATATGAAAATGAGCCGAATTACGAAATGGTACATGGTGTTTCCCTGGAAGAAAAAGTAAATCACATCATCGATAAGTACGAAAAGAGCCAGAAGGGCGAAAAATCCGACGAGATCATTTTTCTCGGGTATGGTTCGGGTCATGGTGTCGGGCTCTGCCAGTGGGGTGCAAACGGCATGGCCAGGCTTGGGACGGATTACTGCACAATTCTCTCTAAATATTATCCTGGTACAAGGATGGTGAAATTCAGCAGGGGGACGCTCGGGCAGCAATTGGTAAAGCGGTAGTCGAACTAAACAAAAACCGTGAAAGAGTCGAAGACTTTATTAAAGAGCGATAAGAAAAAGAGAAATATCTGAGGAGTAAGTTATGGGATTATTTGGCAGTTCTAAAGCTGTAATCGGCATCGACATCGGCGTGAGTTCACTCAAGGCCGTGGCTATGGAAAAGGTCGGTAACCGGCCTAAGATCATCGGTTACGGCATTTCACCTCTGCCGGAAGGAGTGTTGGTGGACGGCAACATCGCCGACAACAACGCCCTGACCGAAACTCTGAAAGAACTGACCAAAAGTCTGGGCCATAAAGGAGCTCTCACGAATGTGGGTCTTTCTTCCCAGAACGTCATTTCCCGTTTCATCAAGGTTCCCCAGATGAAAGATGAGGAACTCGAGGAAGCCATCAAGTTCGAAGCAGAGCAATATGTGCCTTACGCTCTCGAAGATGTCTGCATTGGTTTCTCTAAATTATCGGAGATCGAGGAAGAAGGGATGATCAACTTTTTCATCCTGCTGGTCTGCGCACAGAAGGAAATTGTCAACAACTATCTGAGGACCATGAAGCAGGCCGGACTAAATGCTAATGTCCTTGATGTCAACAATTTCGCGGCTCTGAACGCCATGCACGAACAGATCAGCGACAATGAGGTCGTGGCTGTGATCGATGTCGGAGCAGGCTCTACGGACATCAACGTCTGCAGAAACGGCATCCTGGAATTTCACCGCAACATCTCCATTGCGGGAAACAGCATCACCTCAGTCATCCAGAGTGTTCTCAAGCTTGAATTCGCCCAGGCTGAAAACATCAAGAAAGAAGAAGGCAAGATCATCACCGAAGGCGAAGAAGAGAATGAAGTCTCAGAAGTGATCCGGACCGTCGTCGAGGACTTATCCTCTGAAATCAGGCGGTCCTTTGACTATTATAAGGCCCAGCAGAGGCAGAAAGTGATTCACAAGATCTTTCTTTCAGGTGGATCCGCTTATCTGCGCAACATCGACGTTTTCCTGGCGAACGAACTGGGTATCGAAGTGGTGGTATCCGATCCGCTGATGAGCGTTGATATCGGCGTATCTGACGAATCTGGACTCAGGGAACATGCCCTGGAACTCTCAGCGGCAATCGGACTTGCGCTCAGGGAAATGATGTAGGAGGTGATGGCAGTGAGAATCATCAAGATAAATCTAATCCCCAAGAAACCAGGCATGAAGATGCCCAAGGTCCCATATGGGACTATCGCGGGCATTCTGATCATCCTGGGAGCTGGATATTTCATGTGGGGTGTGCTCGGACCCCAGTGGGAAGAAGAACTCGATGGTCTGAGAAGGGAAAAGAAAGAACTGAACAAGAAGAAGGAAGAGCAGATCAAGAAGAAGCAGGAAGAACTGGATGTGATCAACGGCAAGATCGCGGCTGTTGAAAACAAGGTCAACCTGATTGAAGGCCTGATCAGCACAGATAACATCGTTCCCTGGACAGATGTTCTGGAAACCATGACCAAGGTCGTACCGAAGAAGAAGATCTGGCTGACACGTTTCCAGACTGAAGCCAAATATAAAGTGAACATGCTCGGCAGGGGAGTAGACGCTGCCAAGAACATCTCGGAATACTGGGATAACTTAAGTCATGATCCGATTTTTGCCGAAGTCTTTTTACATAATGCCAACCATTCAAAGCAGAATCAGCAGGAAATCTGGGACTTCAAGATGAGCTGCCAGCTGAAGAAACGCCAAGAAAAGAAGGAGAAATAATATATGGGAGAAAAATCGCTGATTTTTACCTTGTTCCTCCTGATCCTGGTAGGAATGGTCAGTACCTTCTATTTCAAAAACTACAAGGAATATGTGGCTGAGCGGGACATATTGAGGGCCGACATCCAGAAGATCAAGGAAGAACTGGAAAAGGCCAAGGATATCGACGAGCAGATCAAACAAGCCAGAGTACGCCTCGAAGAGATCAATAAGAAGATGATGGAACTCGCTAAGAAGATCCAGACAGAGATCAAGGTTCCGGTGATCCTGAACAAGATCGAGGAATATGCCAAGCAGGCCAAAGTAGAATTCAAGGATATCAAGTTTGACAATCTGGTGGAGATGGAAGCATATACCGATATGCCGATTTCCGTCAATATAACCGGAGAATTTCACTGCCTGGGAAGATTTGTGGCTAGGCTTGAAAACTTCAAGCTGGTCGTGGCCCGCAAGGGTGAAGTAACTTTGAACGCTACAGGCGGAGACCAGACTGCTGGATTCAATTTCGGCACCCCTGGTTATGAAGGACTCACGCAGTTCAAGACTAAGACCATGATCCAGTTGACTTTCAATTTCCATGCATACAAGTTCACTCCGCTTGATACCGGCGGGGCTGAGCAGGTATTGTGACGATGAAGATGCAGGGAGGATTTATGCATAATAAAAAACGGTGGAAGAGTGGCGCAGTGATATTGATTTGCCTGTTCGTCGGCGGCTATTGTCTGGCCGCGGATGAACTGGACGATCTCCTGGGAGGCGGTGGTGCCGCAGGGAGTACCGCGCCAGTCACGGGTGAGGTGACCCCGGCAGTACCTCCGGCAAGCCCTTCCGGTACCGGAGAGGTACCTTCGGCAGCTCCAGCTACTCCCCCCAGTGCTCCTGCCGCTCCGGCAACTCCTTCCAATGCTCCTGCAGGTCCTGCAGCCCCCGCTGCTGAACAGCCAAAAGCTCCAGGTGCTGCGGACGAAGAACTTGGCGTTCCTGGCGAAGAAGCCGCTCCTGGAGCGGAAGGCGCTGAAGCTGCCACCGGCGAAGAAGCACCGGCACTGCCTGATATCGGTGACAGTTCCAAGAAGCCGGAAGATACCGAAGACTACCTGGTAGACAACAACAGAGTGAAATATTTTAACGATGATCCCGCCGAAGACGGCGGCATTCTGAATCCGTTCGAGACTCTCATTAAACCTCCGAAGCCTCCCAAGATAGAAGCCACAGTCGCCCGCGGCCAGGAAGCTCCGAAACCACTGAGGCTTAGGCTGATCGGCATCGTGGTCAATGGAGATGTGAAGATCGCCCTGATCGAAAATATGGATAAAAACGAACAGTACGAACTGAGCGAGGGCGAAAAGACACCGGATTTCAGCGTCGTGGAGATAGGTGAAGACAAAGTCACGATATTTGCTTATGGCCTGAATATGAGACGAACCATTACTGTAGCCGACTAAAAATTTGGAGGTGTATATGAAAGGAAAAAGATTATTGTTCTTCTTGGGCGTGTTTTTCTTGATCCAGCCGGCATTCGCCGTGCAGGACTATGTGAGTTTCACTTTCAGCAGTACTGATATCAAGGACGTGGTGAAGGCCATCGCCAAATCCACCGGTTCGAACATTATCACTGAAAAGTCGGTCTCAGGCAAGATCACCCTGGCTTTGAAGGATGTCTATTATGAAAGAGCTCTGGAACTGGTCGCCAAAACCAACGGGTACGTCGTTCGGAAAATCGACAACACCTATGTGATAGGCCCGGCTACGAAGCTGGCCGAAGGATTCGACGTGGGACTCAACCGGACTTATAAGTTGAATTATGCCGAATGCGAGTCTGTAGCCAAGGTCATCAGCGGTATTTTCAAGAAGGCCGAGGTGCCGATCGAAGTCAGCACCGACCAGCGTGTCAATGCAGTAGTAGTTTCCGGGAACCAGAACGCCCTGGACAAGATCGACGAATTGATCAAGAGCATCGATGTTCCGGTTCATCAGGTGATGATCGAAGCCAAGATCGTGGAAATCACGACCTCCGGCTCCCATGAACTTGGAATGAAATGGGCCTGGGGAAACGGCGCAGCTGGTAAAGAGGCCAACGGGAAAATATTCAGCCTGCAGGAACATGGCCGCAAGTCGACTGAGAACCAGGATTTTTCAAACAAGCTGGTCTCCGGAGAAATGGATCCATTTGCCCTGGGAACATTCTTCAGGCCGGCCACTTACTTCGAATCAAGCCTCGCTGCAGCAGAATCGACGGGCAATGGCAAGATCCTATCCAATCCTAAGATCATGGCCATGAACGGTAAGGAAGCCCAGGTGCAGATCGGCGACCAGGTCATTTATACCGGCGGCCCCACCCAGCCACCCCAGGAAAAGGATGTCGGTGTAATCCTGAAGATCACCCCGCGCATCAATGATGAGGGCTGGATCACCATGGATGTTGAACCGCAGGTTTCCAAGGCAGTCTGGACCACACTGCCAGGGCAGACTGAATCCTATCCCTATCCGTCCATCAACAAGCGGATAGCGAAGACCACAGTCAAGGTCAAGGACGGAGAAGAGATTCTGATCGGCGGTTTGATTCAGCAGATAGAAGACAACTCAGTGGCAGCAATACCGATTCTGGGTGATATTCCGATCCTTAAGACTTTTTTCTCTGACACAACGAAAAAAAAGAATTCCACTGAATTGATCTTCCTGATCACTCCGCACA
The DNA here is from genome assembly GCA_028687545.1 of Candidatus Wallbacteria bacterium. Taxonomy (NCBI): domain Bacteria; phylum Candidatus Walliibacteriota; species Candidatus Wallbacteria bacterium. Next base: position 22,006 of record JAQTZZ010000049.1, on the reverse strand, counting down.
TCGTCCAGCAGGTAGAAGGTTAGAAGTTAGCGGAACAAAAGCGTAAAGGGGATCGAAAGATCCCCTTTTTTAATTGATATTTATTCCTGCTGTAAGTAGAATTACTGAAAAAGATCCGAGGAGAGCAAATTGAAGAAGACATCGATTTTATGGATATTGACCGGTCTTTTCGCGGGAAGCTTCATGATCTTTGCCGCCGACATTCCCCCAGCCGGTCCGTCAGACAAGAAAGACACCAAGGAAACAGACAACCTGATGCGTGACCTGTATATTCTCAACGAAGGTGTCCGCTACCTGCATGATTATTATTATGATGCTGTGCCGTCCCAGAAAATGGTGCATGATCTGCTTTCCAATTACATGGAAAAACTTGATCCATATACCACATTCATGGAAAAGGAAGCCAGCAAGGAAATGAAGATGCAGCTGCAGGGTAAATACGGTGGAGTCGGAATCGTGATCGGGATGCGCGACAATCAGTTGATCGTGGTTTCCCCATTTGAAGATACTCCGGCATTTAAAGCCGGGCTGAAACCGCTTGACCGGATCATGAAAGTGGATGGGGAAGTGACCAAAGGAATTGAGATGGACGTGATCGCCGATAAGATCAGGGGTCCTCTCGGAACGAAGGTTCGCCTGACCATCCAGAGGGACGAAGTCAAGGATCCTTTCGAAGTTGAGCTGACCCGGGAAGAAATCAAGCTCAAGACAGTCAAATCCACCATGATCGAGGATAAATACGCTTACTTCAGGATTTCCAGCTTCAACGGCGACACTGCCAACGAATGCAAAGAAGAACTTTTGAAATTGAAAAGCCAGAACCCGGTCGCCATGATCATGGATTTGCGCAACAATCCAGGCGGCCTGTTGTCCGAAGCAGTGAAAATCAGCGACTTTTTCCTGGAAAAGGGAAAACTTGTGGTTTATACCAAAGGGCGCATGGAATCCATCAGTGAACGCTATCTCAACGATGAGGATCCGGTGATACCGAAAACACCCATGATCGTGCTGATCAACCAGGGCTCCGCTTCAGGTTCGGAGATCGTAGCCGGAGCTTTAAGAGATAATAACCGCGCAATCCTGCTCGGGATGAAGAGTTATGGAAAAGGTTCTGTCCAGAACATCTTCAATCTGAGTGATGGTTCGTCCATGAAAGTCACGATCGCAAAATATTTTACCCCGAGCGGAGTCTGCATTGACAAGATGGGCATCAAACCGGACATTGAAATTCCTTTCAAAGCTCCAGGGGATCTGATGGAAAAAATGCTGGCAGAGATGAACGGAACCGGTGAAGTCGGGGCCACGGCTGAGGTCAAATCCGTTAACAACCAGAAAGAGACGGTTGAAAATAAAATTGAACCAAAACAACCTAAGCCACAAACTTCAGAAGTCGGCACTGAATCTAATGGAAAAACTGATGAGGTGAAGATCATCGACCTTGAGAAGGATTATCAGCTGCAGAAAGCTCTGGAACTTTTAAAGGTATATAAGATTCTCTGGCAGAATTGATCAGATTATATTTACTGACAGCATTGATCGGGGTTTTTTCGGCTCTCAGGGCCGCGGAAACCCCGATTTTTATAAATTTTGAAGAATTCAGTTACAGAATATACAGTTTCGGACTTTCAGTCGGAGTAGCGACAGTCACTTTTCAGTCCGGCCAGACTCTGGAGATTACGCTGGCGGCTGAAAGCCGCGGTCTGGCAGACCTGCTGGTACCCTTCAGGATCTCCTGCCACAGCGTTTATGATCCCAGAACTCTGCGTACAATTGAATACAGTCAGAAGGTAAGATTTAAAAAAATCAGCGAATATTTCGTGATCAGACAGGTCAATAATTTTTTTTCGCTCTATTTCCTGGTCGAGCCAGAGAGCGAAATGTATAAAAAATACGCCTGCTTCGAAGACCGGGGATATTGCGTGGAAGGCTATAAATCCTTGCGCCTCACAAATTTTTACAAGACCGGAGAGGTTGATGATCCCCTGTCTCTGCTTTACCGGATGCGATGCTTCTCCAAAGAATCCATTCTCCAGATCACCCTGCCTGTGATAATCGGAAATCAGTTCCGGGAGATAAAGGTCATCCGGTCTAAAAACGGGCATGGAGTTGAACTGAAACCGGATTTGAACATTCCGGGAGTATTTCCGCCGGATGCGAAAGGTTCAATCCTTTTTTCCAGTGCAGAGCCGCCTGTCCCGGAAAGAGTGGATCTGGATGTGCCAGGCTTAGGCAGATTCAGAATCACAAGATATTAACATTTGAACTTGAACCTGGCTCTTGATAAAATGAGGCCAGTAAATTGTTGGAGGAGTCTTATGCTGATCAAAGAACTTGTTGTAACTCTTAAAAATATGCCAGGACAACTGTACAAGGTGGTTTCGGCACTTTCCGATCAGGGGATTGACCTGAAAGCGGTAACCTGCACAATGTATGGTAAGGACAAAACCAAGGTCAAACTCATTTCCATGAATCTGGATGACGCCAAGCTGGTATTGCGGGACCGGAAGATCGAATTCGTGGAAAATGAAGTGATCATCATAGATGTTGAAGATAAACCTGGAGAGCTTGCCAGGGTACTGAAGCTGCTCTCCGAAGCAGAGATCAATATTGAATATGTTTATACCACTCTGACTTACCTTCCTTGCAGGGTACTGGCAGTATTCGATTTCACAGACCCAGGCAAAGCCCTTGAAGTACTCAAGAAGAACCAGATTACCGTTGTCACGGACCACACGGTCTTGAAATCATCCTGTGACGGCAATATATATGTGGAACGGGACATCAGGGAATACCTTACTACCGTAATCACACCATAACTCCCGCTGCCATGGGATCCAGCGTGAGAAAGACCAGGGAATTGATCTATATTTCATTGACTGCCAGCCTGGCTCTGGTTCTTGGTTATCTGAAGATTTTCGAACTGCCCCAGGGTGGATCGATTTCGCTGGAAATGCTTCCCCTGATCTGGATGAGCCTGTTGTTCGGAGCGAGATTCGGAGTTCTGACCGGGCTGCTGCTCGGGCTTCTGAATGCTTATGCAGGGCTTTCCAAAGGGTTCGTCGTCCATCCTGTGCAGCTGATCCTGGATTATCCTCTGGCTTTCGGTCTGGTGGGTCTGGTCGGTTTTTTCAGGGATAGATCGGTCGCCATGAAAGTACTGGGGATTACGCTGGTTTTTGCCGCCAGATATCTTTCTCACGTGGTTTCAGGTGTAGTTTTTTTTTCGCAGTACACTCCGCCGGGAAAAGCTCCCCTGGTTTATTCCCTTGTTTACAATTCTTTCCTGTGGTTCGATTACATTCTTACACTGCTGGTATGGTTTCTGACTTTTGAGAGGATTGAAAAATATTTTTCGGAAAAAACCTCATGAGTGAAAAAAAATGGCAGAAATTTATTGAAGTAATGGAAAAAGAGAAACTCTGCGGATTCGTACCTGAGATGATCCTGGAATTGTCTCGGAGGATCCTGCATCTCGGGAGCGGGGAAGCGGAGTACTTTTCCCGTTTCACAGACCAGGAGAAGAAGATCTTCAAAAGTTTCTGGGAGATGGACTTTCAAATCAGCAAGAATTCCGGTTACTTTTTCAGCGTTCTCCCCCTTTTTGCCGATGCATTCAAGGAGTTTTCCCAGCGTTCCCTGGGGGCTGTCACAGATCTGGTGCTTTGCTTTTCCAACGACAGGTTCAACCTGCGCAGTTTTCTGACCCTGGCGATCATTGATACTTACATCGGAAGAGGAGATTTTCAGACCGGCACTCTGCTGCTGGATAATATCCGGGAACAGAATCAGAAAAAATGGCAAGTCCTGATGGGAACTTTACGCCTGAAAATTGTGGCTGAATCCCAGGATTACGAACGAGTCACCAGAATCCTGACTGAAATGCTCTCAATCTATGATGCCAGGGAGGAAGAATTCAGGGCAGTCGGACTTCCCAGGGAAGAAATATACTTGCAGCTCTCGAAGAATTACTCCAGGCAGGGATTCCTGAAAAAAGCCGTCTCTTTGATGAAAAAAATCGTGGCAGATCCTGCGACTTCTCCGGAAAAGACGGCCGAGGCTCTGAAAAGTCTGCGTGAGCAGGCAGAAGAATCTGAAAAAAACGGTGATTTTGAGCTGGCTCTCGAACTCCTGGAATGGTTATGCACTCTCGAAATGCCGCCTGTGGAATCTGCCCAGGCATTCTACAAGGCAGGCATCGTCTTCATCAACAGGGCCAAAGCCGAAGCAATACCGGAAAAGGCAGAGGGATATCTCAAACGGGCGCATTTTTACTTCTCACGTCTGGAGGAGAAACACCCCGAGGCCCCGGAATTGAAAAAAATCGGATACAGATTCATTAAAAGACAGAAACTGGACGAACTGAAGCAGAAAGGACAGCTGAAAAAGCACATCTGGATCTTTTTCTGCTCGTTCTGGATTTTCCTGCTGTTCTCTTTCTTTTTACAGATACCGCTGCCGCTTCTGCCGATAGTGTTTGCGCTGATTTATGCGGCTCTATACCTGGCCTTCACATTTTTTGTTTCCAAATGGCTGTTCGGGGACCTGGAGATGTGAACAGTGTGTTACTTTTACTCCAGCATCGGGATCCTTAAATCCCGCTCTTTGGCGATTCTGATCGCTTTTTCATAGCCGGCATCAGCGTGGCGCATCACACCTGTGCCTGGGTCGTTGGTCAGAACCAGGCGCAGCCGTTTGTCCGCCTCGCGGGTGCCGTCAGCGACCACTACCATTCCTGCATGCAGGGAATAGCCGATCCCCACTCCGCCGCCGTGATGGAATGAGACCCAGCTCGCGCCTGAGACCGCGTTCAGCATCAGATTCAGCACCGGCCAGTCTGCAATGGCGTCTGATCCGTCTTTCATGCTCTCAGTTTCGCGGTACGGGGAAGCGACTGAGCCTGCATCGAGATGGTCGCGGCCGATCACTACAGGGGCTTTGAGTATGCCTTTGCGGACCATTTTGTTGAATCTGAGACCCATTCTGTCGCGTTCCCTGTATCCCAGCCAGCAGATGCGGCAGGGCAGACCCTGGAATTTCACTTTTTCGCGTGCCAGCCTGATCCAGCGCCCCAGAGCTTTGTCTTCAGGGAATTCGTCAAGCACTGCCTGGTCGGTTTTGTAAAGGTCTTCCGGGTCTCCGGACAGGGTGCACCAGCGGAAGGGGCCTTTGCCTTCACAGAAAAGGTCGCGGATATATGCAGGCACGAATCCGGGAAAATCGAAGGCGTTTTTCACTCCATTCTTCTGCGCCTGTGCCCGCAGATTGTTGCCGTAATCAAATGTAACGGCTCCTTTTTTCATCAGTTCCAGCATCAGCCTGACGTGCCGTGCCATTGTATCGTATGAGCGCCTGATGTATTCCTGCGGGTCTGATTTTCTCAATTTAATGGCTTCAGCATGCGGCATCCCGTCAGGCACATAGCCGTTCAGTTCGTCATGGGCAGAGGTCTGGTCAGTGAGGATGTGCGGGATCAGTTTCCGTTTTTTGAGTTCCTCGAGCAGTGTCACGATGTTGCCCTGCCAGCCGATGGAGACTGCCTGCTTCTTTTCCATGGCGTCCTGCGCCATCCGGATGGCCTCGTCCAGGTTTTCGGACCAGCGGTCCAGATATCCGGTCTGAATCCGCTTGAGGATCCTTGATTTATCGACTTCTGCGCCCAGAAAGACCGCTTCGGCCATGGTGGCAGCAAGCGGTTGAGCTCCGCTCATTCCCCCGATCCCGCCCGAAACGATCAGCCTGCCCCGCAGATCTCCGTTGTAATGTTTTTTTCCCGCTGCCACGAAAGTTTCATAGGTTCCCTGCAGAATTCCCTGGGTGCCGATGTAGATCCAGGACCCGGCTGTCATCTGCCCATACATGATCAGGCCAAGCCGTTCCAGTTCCCGGAATTTCTCCCAGTTGGCCCAGTGCGGCACCAGCATGGAATTGGCGATCAGGACGCGGGGGGCGAAGGAATGGGTTTTGAAAACCCCGACCGGTTTGCCGGATTGCACAAGCAATGTTTCATCGGATTCCAGGGTTTTAAGAGTTTCCACTATTTTATCGAAACAGGCCCAGTTGCGGGCGGCTTTGCCTGAACCTCCGTATACGATCAGGTCTTCCGGTTTTTCAGCCACATCAGGGTCCAGGTTGTTGCAGAGCATGCGCAGGGCTGCTTCCTGATGCCAGCCTTTGCAGTTCAGTGTCGTGCCTCTCGGCGCTCGGATTATTCTATTAATGGCAGTTTCCCCCTTCTAAGAATTTTCAGAAGTTCGTCCCCTGCGACAAGCGGACGCAGCTTCTCAATATCTTTATAAATCGCCCGGTCACGGGCCATGAAATCGATTTCGGAACGGATCAGTTTACGGGCTTTCCTGATCACCGGAGAAGAAGCCGGTTTGCAGAAGTCCAGTGCCTGGGCTGCCGTAAGAAATTCCAGAGTGACCACTGTTTTTACCTTGTCCAGAATGGAGAGTGCTTTGAATCCGGACACAGGCCCCATACTGACATGATCTTCCTGGTTCCCCGAAGTGGGGATGGAATCGACCGAACCAGGGTGGCTGAGAGCTTTGCACTCTGAAACAAGTGCTGCGGCCAGATACTGGACAATCATAAAGCCGGAATTGGCGCCGCTTTCCGAAACCAGAAAAGCCGGCAGGTGGCAGTTAAGCTGTTCATTCACCAGACGTTCGATTCTCCGTTCAGCGATGCTCCCCAATTCCGTAATCGCGATTGCCAGAAAATCAAGGATCATGGCGATCGGTTCGCCATGGAAATTTCCCCCTGAGATAACTTCTTTTGGATTCAGGATGATGGGATTATCAGTGACGGAATTCATTTCGATTGAAAGCACTCTACAGGCATGGGTTAATGTGTCGCAGACAGCACCCAGCACTTGAGGGATGCAGCGCAGTGAATAGGCGTCCTGCACGCTGCCGCAGTTTTTGTGAGAGTTGATGATCGGACTGTCATCCGTGATCGAGTAAATCAGTTCCGCTATCCTCTTCTGTCCGGGATGAGGACGGAGTTTCTGGAGTTCCGGTCTGAAAGCCGCCCTTGTGCCAAGCAGTGCTTCCAGAGACATCGCAGCAGAGAGGCAAGAGAGATTCAGAAGCCGGGTCAGTTCGCTGGTAATTTTGAGCGCCATGGCAGACATGAGTTGAGTGCCGTTGATCAGTGCGAGACCTTCCTTGGCATGCAATGACAAGGGTTCCAAGCCGTGTTTTGAGAGGATCTGCAGGGCTGGTACACGGCTGCCGCGATCCAGAAATTCTCCTTCCCCGATCAGTGAAAGGGCTAGATGTGAAAGCGGGCAGAGATCCCCGCTGGCACCGACCGATCCTCTGGAAGGAATATAAGGATAGAGATGCAGATTCAGAAACTGCTCCATCAGTTTCAGGGAATTCACCCTGATTCCGGAATATCCCTGCAGCAGGGCATTAATGCGCAGCAGCAGCATGCCCCGCACCAGGTCTTCAGATAGTGGTTCTCCCCATCCGCAGGAATGGGAACGGATCAGATTTTTCTGCAGTTCCTCGGTTTTATCGGCCGGGATTGCGATGTTTTTCAGGCTGCCGAAGCCGGTGGTAATTCCATATATCACCTGGTTATCTGAGACAAAATCAGCTACGATTTCCGCGCATTTAGTGACTTTTTTCAAAGCCTGCGGGCAGAAGCGGACTTTTGCGCCTGAAAAAACTACCGCTGAAGCGCTTGCTAAATCAAGATCGTGTCCTGTGAGCAGGATTGAATTCATGAAAACCCCCAGTGGCTGACCACTGACATTATTCTATTAGCAGCCGGGGATAAAATCAATTAACTGAATTGAAAGTGGAGCTGATCTTACTGATGAGCGAGTCAGCGTCGAACGGTTTGAGGAGATAGTCCGAAGCTCCCACTTTGCTGTAGTTGTTGCGGATGGCGTTGAGGTCTACTCCGGTCATCAGAATCACGGGAATCGAATCAAAGTTACGGTATTCCCTGATCTGCTGGCAGAGTTCATAACCGTCATTGTTGGGGAGTTTAAGGTCAAGAAGGAGCAGGTCTGGTCTGAATGATTCCAGGGTGTTTTGAATATCATGACAGAAACTGAGCGTGCTGATCTCATAAGCACTCCTCAGCGCTGATTCGATAAACTTCAATACTGTCAGATCGTCATCGATTGCCAGTATCCGTCTTTTCTCCATGCAGACTGCCTTATTTCAGATTATTGCTCGGTTTAAATTAACCAAACACAGTAAAGTTGTCAAGTGTGATAATATTACATTTGTTAACCAGTGACCTGCACTTTTTATTTATTTTCTTTAGGCAGGGGTAAGACATCAGGCTTTGGAACATCATTGGGTTTTGGGTTCGGTTTATCGTGATTCGGCAGGCTCGGTTTATCGTGATTCGGCAGGCTCGGTTTATCGTGATTCGGCGGGTTTGGCTTATCGCTGTCCGGCTGGCCTGGTTTATGCGGGGTAAGATCCGGATCTGTTTTCAAAGCTGGATTCTCAGTTTTTACTGCACCTGAGGGAATGGACTTTAACTTCTCTAATTTATCCAGCGGCTCCTGACCTTCTTTTTCATCGGAAAGATGGTCTTTGAATCCATCCTGGAATTGCTTCTCAATTTTTTCCATTTCACCAGAAAAGTCCTGAATCTTGATGCTCGATTTTTCTCCGATTGTTTTGTCACCTGAATTCATTTCCGCTTTTTTTAAAGCATCATAATACGATTTCAGGGGTTTTTCCAGAAGCATAGTTTCCACTGTGCCTGGTTTTCCGGGTTTAGGAATGTAAGTAAGACGCTTTCCGGTTTTCACTGAAATAGCTTGAGTCTGGAATCCATCTGTCAGGGGAACGAAAGCCACTTCGCCCTGGCAGACTGTCAGGCGGGTGCTGTTGGCAGTAGCCTCCAAAATGAATTCAGTACCCCGCACACCGCAGATGGCGTTGGGAGTGGCTATCTTGAGAGAGTCGTTTCCCTGCTTAGCCCTAGCCCATAAAGTGCCGGCAAGCATCTGGATGAATGAGACTTTTTCTTTTGTGTTGACTGAATTCTGCGGAATTACGAATTCTGAATCCGCTCTGACCCTGATCAAAGCCGTGCCGGCGAGAACGATTTCGGCAATCGAGTTGGTTCCAGACCTGACCCTGTCCCCGACCGACAGTTCCAGTTCGCAGGTGGCTTTCACTCCCGGACCTTCGAACAGCTTAACCCGCACGTCACCTCGGACATACCTGATATAACTGCGATTCGGATATTCCTCTTCATCCGCAAACAGCGGGCAGCAGAGTATCAGCAGGAAAAAGAATGAGAGCAGCCTGCTCATGATGGAATTATGCCCTGTTTCCCTGGAAAAGACAATTAAAACCGCTTTGAATCCTGGTAGATTCTGGAAAGCGGCACTATCTGGATATCAGGATATTCATCGAGTATCTCGGGAAGAAGTTTCTCCAGATAGTCGAGTGTTTTGGCACGGGCATGACCGATACCTATGGCTGAGCCATTCTTTTCCGCCTTGCAGAACAATTCCTGGAGTTGTTTCCGGATGTTTTCCTCTTCTGCAGTATTGTCCAGAAACACATCCCTTTTCAGGATTTTTACTCCTTCCTTTCTGGCTGCCTCTTTGCAGATTGAATGAGGAGAAGTCAGGCTGTCCATGAAAAAGAGGTTGTAATTGCCTAACGTTTTCAGAAGTACTGTCATCCGCTCCAGATCTTCTGTAAACAGTGAACCCTGATGATTGTTCACACCCACTATCCCGGGCAGTCTCAACATGTTGTCGATGATTACCCGCTCCACTCGATCCGGCGGCATTTCCACCGTGAGATAGGTTGAATTATCGGCTGGGATCTCGGACAGGGCTTCGAGCGGCAGGTGCAGGATGATTTCGAAACCGGCTTTCCGGGCCTGGAGAGCGAATCTCGTGGCATTCGGGGAAAAAGGGAGTATCGCCAGTGTGAAAGGATAGTTCATCAGGAATATCTTGTGCGCCGGATAACCGGGATATCCGAAATCGTCAAGTACGATGGAAACTTGAGCTGCCCCGGCCTGGAAAGCCAGCAGGAAGCTAATGCACAGCAGGAGTGAATTTTTCATAGAGGGGCTGGAATTTCCAGAACTCGCGAAGCGTATCTACTGCCCTGAGCAGCTGATTGTCGTATTCGAAAGGAGTAAACCTGTGAATCTTGTTCTGATAGCGGTCCTGATAGCTTTGCTCCTGTTCTTTACGCAGTGTGTTTACGATCTCATCCACTTTCTTCTGGTCTTCGAAGACAGGATTTTCCACCAGGACATCAGGGTTGATACCTTTATCGTGGATACATTCTCCGGCCGGAGTGTAATACCAGGCGGTGGTCAGTGAGAGTGCCGAGCCGTCGCTAAGGGTTTTCACAGTCTGTACACAGCCTTTTCCAAAGCTTTTTTCACCCACCAGAATCGCTTTCTGATTATCGTGGAGGGCAGCAGCGACGATTTCCGCGGCCGAAGCCGATCCTCTGTCGATCAGCACAACCATCGGATAGCCTTTGTGGGAGATCTGCGCATCAGCCATGTATACATTCTTCTCACCGTCTCTGGAGCGGGTGGACAGAATCGTGCCGGATTCGAGAAACAGGTCGGCGACATTGATGCCTGCAGTCAGCAGTCCTCCCGCGTTGGAGCGCAGGTCCAGGATCAGCCCCTTGATCGGTACTGATTCCATGTCTTTGATCTCTTTTTCCAGGTCGTCTGCTGTGGAAGCGGAGAAGTTGCGGATCCTGACATAACCGAAATTGTCCGGTGTCACCCCCGAAAATATGATGCTGGTGTTTTTAACTACTTCACGGTTGAGCAGTGATTTACGGTATTTGTTGTCAGATGGTGTGAAGGTTTCGATTTCAACAGTTTCGCCGATTTCACCTTTCAGAAGCTGAAGGGCTTTTTTCAGTTCCCCGTCTTTGATGGGCTGGCCGTTGACTTCAGTGATGAGGTCTCCTGCCCTGATTCCTGCCTGATCGGCAGGGGATCCGAAAATCGGACTGATCACTGTGACTTTCTGCTCCCTCAGAGTGACTATGATGCCGACTCCGCCGAACTGGCCTGATGTTTCGTCGTTCAAGTCCTTGAACTCATCTGATGACAGAAAATTAGTATAAGGATCGTTGAGTGTTTCCACAATCCCGTTGATAGCGCCGTGAATCAATTCCCGGTCATTGAGATTGGCTTTCACGTAAGAGCTTTTGATGATCAGAATGGCTTCTTTCAGCAACTCTACATCGTCCTGAGAAGTGGGTATAGTGGCTGAGTGAACAGACAAAATGCAGAATGAGAGTGCGATTATCAGAAGTTTTTTCATGGGTCCTCCGTTACAGCCATTTCAGCGGGTCCTGCGGTTCCCCGTGGCAGCGGAGTTCAAAATGCAGAACCCCGACTTTCAGCTCGGGATTTTCCTCTATCGTAGAGATACTATCGCCAGCATTGAGCTCTTCGTTTATTCCCACCATGATTTCCTTGAGATGGGCATACAGGGTCGTGAAGCCGCTGCCGTGGTCCAGAATCAGGACATTCCCATAACCTTCTACCACTCCTTTGTACATGACTTTTCCGTTGGCGGCTGCTTTAACCGGGGTTTCCTTGGCGCAGGCAATATTGATCCCTGTGTTGAAATAAGATGTGTTGAACTGATTTTTCTGGGTGCCGAAAAAGGCAATCACTGAATTGATGTCTCCGATCGGCCAGATCAGGCTGATTTTTCCATTTGCGAGGATTTCGGACACTTCTGTGGTGGTCTCTGTGGCGGGAATCACAGGCTTGGCATCTGCAGTTTCCACTTCCCCGGTGGGATTCGAAACACCTGAGGAATCGATGTTTTTCAGCACTTGTGAGATTTTTGCGCTCCCCAGCTGAAATTCATCATACTTGGCCTGCAGTTCTTCCTGTTTCCGCCTGATGCTGGACAGGATATCCTCTTTTTCACCCTTGGCGCGGACCAGCTGTTTCTTATCGAAGAGCAGCTTTTCCTTGTGATAATCGATTTCTTCCTTTTTGTCCTGCAGAGTGGCTTGCTGGGCTTCGATGATTTTAAGGCTTCCCAGAAGATCATACAGCAGGATTTCTTCTCTCTTGGTGATGTGCTGGAGGTATTTTGATCTGCGCAGGAATTCATCCGTATTGTTTGTGGTAAAAAGAAAATTGAGGTATGAGGAATCACGCTTGACATAAAAATTTCTGAGTGACTGGAAATAGCTCTGGCGGCGGATAGAAAGCTTTTCCCGGTTTTCGAGCACCGATGATTCCAGCTTTCTGATCTCCAGTTCTAGGGAATCCACAACTGTCTGGCTATCTGCTATTTTTTCCTCATAAACCTTGATGTCACGCTCAATTTTTTCCAGTGAGTTGATGATTTCATTTTCCTGCTGACGGATCCTGACAATCTGGTTTATGAGATTCTGCTTTTCAGTTTCTGTGGTGTCAGAATCAGCCCAGAGCGGATATAAACTGAAAATAAAGAAAAGAAGAAATAACCGCATTTCAGTAATCAAAGTTTTTCTTGATTGAAAAAAAGCTGCCACAGAATCCGATCAACAGACCCAAAACCAGAATCTTGGCTGAGAGCAGTGGAAACACTCCATCGACCGAGAGGAAAGGCAGGAATGGCAACAGAGCTTTGACTTTCCCCACGAGCATGGTATAGCCGGCATAACTTACAGCCAGTGAAATCATTGCTCCCAGAAATCCCTGGATCATTCCCTCCATCAGGAACGGCGTGCTGATAAAGTTTCTGGTGGCACCGATCAACTGCATGATTTCGATCTCTTCCCGCCTGGAAAAGAGGGTCAGTTTGATGGTGTTGGCAATGATGAAGAGGGAAGCGGTGCCGAGTAAAAAGACAAGCAGAGCGGCGAAAAATCGGAAGGTGCGGGAAAGGCTTTCCACCTTTGTCACCAGCTCTTTTCCATAGGAAATTTCAGTGAGCCAGGGAAATTCTTTTCTGATTTTATCCACGAGCCTTGGAATCACTTCAGGGGATACGGGTTTGATTTCCAGGATGTCCGGAAGTGGATTCTCCCCGAACTCGGTCATGATTTTGTTGGAGTCAAGTGAAAGTTCGCGTTCAAGATTGACCAGTGCCACTTCTTTGCTCAAGAAGTTCGCGCTGGTGACATCCGGCCAGCTCCTGATCTTGCCGATTATCTCCTGATACAGTTCCCTTGGCGCAGTGTCAAGAAAAGCGGAAATGGAGATTTCCCGTTCCAGCACTACGGACAGATTCTTGAGGTTTTCAGATAGAAGCAGAAAAAGACTGAGAATAGTCAGTACGACCGTTACTGTGGAAACCGAGGTTAATGTCAGAAGGGAAAAATAGCTCATGTTGGACCGAGCTTCTCTCAGGTAATACTGCCACTTATTAAAGCCCTTCATAACTGTACACTCCCTTGTCCTCGTCCTTGACGATTTTGCCATCGATCAGGGCGATCACCCGTTTTCTGACCTTGTCCACCAGATGGCTGGCGTGAGTGGCGACGATCACAGTGGAACCCCGCATATTGTATTCCAGAAGAAGTTTCATGATTTCCCAGGATGCTTCCGGATCCAGATTACCTGTGGGTTCGTCGGTGATCAGCAACGGCGGATCATTGATCACTGCCCTGGCAAAGCAGGCTTTCTGCTTTTCACCCCCTGAAAGTTCATCCGGGTACCGCTCCATTTTCTGTGACAAACCGACCATGCTGAGTATTTTTTCTGTCTGCCTGATCGTCATATCTTCCGGGATGCCCTGAATTCTAAGAGCCAAGGCTACATTGTCGAAAATACTCTTGTTCCTGAACAGCTTGAAATCCTGGAAAATGATACCCATGTTTCGACGCAGATATGGAATCTGGGCAGGCTTCAGCTGTTCGATATTGCGGCCGTCGATCAGGATCTGGCCTTCAGAGGTGCGCTCGGCTCTGAAAAGAAGTTTCAGAAGCGTGGTCTTGCCGGCACCAGCCGGACCGACCAGGAAGACGAATTCGCCTTTCTTGATGTGGCAGCTCAGATTGTCCAGAGCCCTGATGCGGTCCTGATAAATTTTAGTGATATGGAATAGTTTGACCATGATGATTCGTTAGTTTCCCTTGTATTTTTTCCAGACCGCGGGACAGGCTTTGCGGGCGGATTCCATGATGCAGTGCTCATCCAGGGTAAGAAGTTCCCCGTTTTTCAGCAGCAGCCTGCCACCGCAGATCACGTCTGAGACAGCCCGTTCCATCAGGCCGAAAAACAGATGACCGTATAGGTTCCCTGCATTGAAGTCAGTGGGAGGGCAGTAAGGGATGGCGATCAGGTCTGCCGCTGCTCCTTTTTTCAGGATACCCAGTGGAATTCCGAAAACCTGACTGGCCTTCCTGGAGTTTTCGAATAAAAGGTTGAAGATTTCACCGTAAAAAACGCGGGGATCGCGCTTCAGATATCTGGGCATCAGTGAAGCGGCCCTCAGGCTGTGCCAGAGACCCTGGGAAAATCCGTCTGTACCCAGACCGACATGTACACCGTGTTTCAAAAGATCCAGAACATCAGCGAATCCCACGGCATTGTTGAGGTTGGACTCAGGATTGTGAGCTACTGTGCAGCCTGCTTTTGAAAGCATTCTCTTTTCTTCATCGTTCAGGTGGATACAGTGGGCAAAGATGGAATTCCCTGTGAGTATCCCGTTTTTTGAGAGCCGCTCCACTACCCTCTTCCCATAACGGCTCAGACTCTCGTCCACATCTTCGATGCCTTCAGCCACATGGATGTGAAATCCGCAGCCGGATTCAGATCCCGCTTTTACTGCTCTGGCAAGTGTTTCGTCGGAAAGGGTAAGAGCTGCATGCAGTCCGAAAAGGCCTGCCAGCCGTTCGTTTTTTTTACCGCATTTTTTGATGAATCTGGTGTTCTCCCTGATCCCGGCCCTGGCGATCTTGTCGCCGTCACGGTCCGAAGTCTCATAGCAGAGGCAGGCCCGCACTCCGGCAGTTTCCGTTTCGTCTGCGATCAGGTCGAGCGATTCCTCCACGCAATTAGGGGAAGCATGATGGTCGAAGTAAGCAGTCACACCTGAGCGGATTCCGTCGACCAGGCTGATCGCAGCGCTGTGGCGGATGGATTTCTCATCCAGGGCTTTGTCGAGCTTCCACCAGAGGCGTTCCAGGATCTGGGAGAACAGAACCGGCGGTTTCCCGGCGAGTGAGATCCCGCGGGCGAAAGCTCCGTAAAAATGGGTATGGATATTAACCATCCCGGGCAGCACGCATTTTCCGGTCAGGTCCAGGACTTCCTCTTTGGGATGCTTGGCTTCCATTTTATCGGCAGAACCGATTTCAGCGATGCGGTCGTCTAAAATCAGCAGCCCAGGATTTTCAAAAAATGGTTTTTCCGGGTCAAGGGTGATCAGATAAGAGGATTTGACGAGCACAGGTTACCTCCCGGTAAAATCAGAAAAAAACCCCGTCTGCCGGGGATTTATTTATTTTACAATATTTCATGGTTAAGAGGCAATAAAATTCGGAATTTGACAGTTTTTCAAAAACAAATTCCCATTGCAAATGAATTCCTGAACGAATTGTTCGATGCATCTTTGATGGCATCGAGATAGTTGGAATCAAAGTTATATTTCCAGGAGACCCAGGACTTTTTGCTCCAATGATGTTTTATACCTACAGATACCGCTCCGTTGTATCCGGCTAGAAGGCTGTTTTTTTTGTAAAAAGAAAAGTTGCCATTCGAGAATTCAATTTCAGGCACACAAAAGAAAAATTTAGCCGGCTTGGAGGTGTTTTTATTCCATTTCCCATAATTCGAAATGCCGCCTTTCTTACCGCCGAAATTTTTCCCGATCTTAATAAACAGTAAATTAATATAGGCACTGTCGAAATTGCTGGAATCACCGTTTTTGGTATACCCGAATCCTAAGAAACTGGCCGGAAAGTCAAATTCAAAAATTGGAGCATCATTGGAGGCCAATTTCCGGTCAAAAGGCTTGATGACTTTGAAATCGAGTAAAAACAGGCTGGTTTCGAATTCAAGGCTTTTCATCGCTTTGGCATTCAAGTCATTGAAGCAGAGAGCCAATTTGTCGCGGGTTTCCTGTGTATCACTATTTTTTTCGTGGTCAGGTTTGAGGGCAACTTCCGAGCTGGAAACTTTTGCGGAACTGCTGTCTTTTTCAGCAGCCCAGAGGTTGGCAGTAATAAAAACGAACATGAAAAGAGTAATGAAATAAATTCGGGACATGATTTCCTCCTGAAGGACATTTTTGCGGTTTTAACTTTTCCCAGCTTATATCGGATTTATCTTTATTATACCATGAGTATTCAATGTTTTATCGGCAGTTGTTGGAATTAGTCCTGAAAACACGCTGACTCAACTTCTTGACAAGCAGCATCTTCATTTTATAATGTACCGACTGTTACAACAATCAGCTCTGGGACTCAGAATGAAGTTTAGCGTGTCTTTGCAAAAATATCGAGGAGCACTTTGAACGGGAAAAGCATGTCTTTAGTAGCCACCACCGCTTTCGGACTGGAAGCCATAGTAAAGCGGGAACTCGAAGGGCTGGGTTTTGCCGACCTTCAGGTCAGCGACGGAATGGTGGAATTTCAGGGCGATTTCAAAGCCGTCGCGAGAGCCAATCTCAATTTGCGATCTGCGGACAGGATTTATGTCAAGATCGGTGAATTCAAGGCTCTGACCTTTGATGAACTGTTCGAGGGAGTGAAAGCGCTTCCCTGGAGCGATTGGATCCCGGCTGATGGTGTATTCCCTGTGACAGGCAAAGCTGTGAAATCCATCCTGCACAGCGTGCCTGACTGCCAGGCCATCACCAAGAAAGCAGTGGTGGAAAGCCTGAAGAAGAAGTACGGGCTCAGCATTTTTCCTGAGAACGGTGCTGCATACATGATTCGGGTGGCTCTCCACAAAGATATCGCTTCCCTATTGTTGGATACGAGTGGAGAAGCTTTGCACAGGCGGGGTTACAGACTGCAGGGAGTCGAAGCCTCGCTCAAGGAAACACTGGCCGCCGCCCTGGTGCAGCTTTCCTTCTGGGAACCCGGCAGGCTGCTGCTGGACCCTTTCTGCGGTTCAGGCACCATCCCGATCGAAGCCGCTTTGATCGGCCGGGAGATCGCGCCAGGATTGCTGCGCTCATTTGCGGCTGAAAAATGGGGCTGTTCTCCGGCCGCACCATGGCAGGAGGAGCGTGAACTTGCGCGCAGCCGGATCAAACCGTTGTCTGAACCGTTGATTGAAGCCTCGGACATGGACAGCGAGGCGATCGCAGTCTCAGAAGCCAATGCCCGCAGGGCTCATGTGACAGATGACATCCATTTCACCCGCAAAATGCTGAACGAACTCTGGATCGACCGGGAATACGGGATAGTGATCTGCAATCCTCCCTATGGCGAGCGGATGGGGGAATTGAGGGATGCCAGGCAGAACTATTTTGACCTGGGCCGGATTTTCCGGAAAAAGACCGGCTGGTCCGTATATGTGATCACTCCTGACTGGGATTTTGAGCGCCGTTTCGGGGCTGTGGCTGAGAGAAAGAGGAAACTGTTCAATGGCGGGATGGAAGTCACATATTATCAATATTTCGGCCGTAAACCCAAGTAGAGTTTTCAATACTGACATACCAGGAGATCTTTCCGTCCTGCGAAGGGAGCAAAGGTTTGATTGTCAAAATTCTAAAACCGCGCAGCCGGCGGGGTCCCCGCTAAGCGGGGCCGGCGGAGCGAGACCGGGATGATTGCACCCAGCCAGGTAACGCAGAATCAATGTTTTATTCAAACCAGTCGACCGCAGCAGAAAGGAATGATTTCCGGGCATGCTAAATTTCATAATTCTCAAATGAATCAATTTCCCCGTCAGCCAGGCTGAAATCCTCGTGGTCATTGCCGCCGTTTCTGAAGCCAAGGCAATGAAGCCCAGCCTTTTTTGCGGAAATGATCCCGTAGCAGGAGTCTTCGATCGCCAGCGATTTGCTTGAATTGACACCCAGCAATGATAAGGCGTGCTGATAAACTCTGGGCGAGGGTTTGGCCTCACCTCCCACATGGTCTGAACTGACGATCTGGTCAAATCGTGTGCGGAGTTCAAATCTCTCCAGTACCATCTCGATCCAGGAGAGCGGGGAAGAAGAGGCCAGTCCGATTTTCAGGCCTTTTTTCCTGGCGCTGCCGATGAAATCGAGCACCCCTGGCATCAGACAGGTCCAATCCTTGTAAATAACTGCAGCTGCGTCATGATACACTTGCCGGAATTCGTCTTCTGAAACCTTGATCAGATGCTCGCGGACCAGGAGTGAATAGACATCCCTCATTCCGAGCCCGATGAAACGGTTAGTGTCGAAACGGTCCGGATCGTGGATCAGGCGTGCCAGAAAGACCAGTTCAGCTCTTTTCCAGCATTTTTCGCTGTCAATCAGCACTCCGTCCATGTCCAGAATCACGGCATGGAGTTTTGGCAGAACCGGATTGTTTTTCATTGATGTCTGCTTTCCAGCTTCAGGCATGACTATTTTATCGAATCTATGATTTTCAGCTGTTCCCCGGTCAGGATGTCCTTGATTTCCACTTTGAGTTTGGCTGCGATATTTCTTAGAATTTCCAGTGACCGGGTGTTTTCTGAATAATCCAGAAGCAACAGGTCCACCAGCTTGAAATCCTGATCAATGGATTCCCGCAGTTTATCCTGTTCGGGATTGTCTTCGGAATCGGGAAATTCATCGAACTTCTGGTAGAGCTTGTTCCTCAACTCGCAGTCGAGAGTTTCGTTCTGGACCTTGGCCTCTGGATTCAATTTCAGTGTTTCCATTTTTCGCTTGAAGATTGAGAGTCCATCCAGAATACCGCGCTTGAGCTTGTCCGGCGGCAGCCTGAGGCCAAGCAGCAGATGGCTGAAATCACCAAGTTTTTTCTCCGGGTTCGACCCTTCTATGGATAATTCTTCTTCGAATTGCTCGTAGGCTTTCCATTGCTGACCCTGAATCTCCTGAGGCACTTCTTCTTTTTGCAGTGTTTTGGCGCACTGGATAAAAATGTCCCGGAACAATTCAGGATGTTCTCTGAGGACAGGAGCGAGTTCCATGATTTCAGGGACTACTGGTGGAGGACCGGGGGGAGGCAGCATGATGACTCCAGGGGGCGCGCCTGATGCTTCGGTAGGCAGCGTAGTTCCGGGTTTCATTTCTGCCTGCAGGTCGGCTTTAGCTTGCACAGGAACTGAAAGATCAGGTGCACTGGAAGAGCTTCCAGCCTGGGATGGCTTTGATTTTTTGGTATCGGCCATGGCCAACTGCTGATCAAACCCTGGTTTGGAATTGTCGGTAATAAATGTTTGCGGATCTTTGAAAATTTCCGGTTTTTCCTGTGTCTCGGCTGGTGGCTTGTCTTCACTCTTGATCGTAACTTCGATCTTGCGCTCCACATCACTGCCGCAGCCTGGAAGAAAGTACAGGCAGAAGCAGAGGCTTAGAAGATATAGATAAGGGTTAAATTTATGATTCATTTTGCAGATCCTTTTACAGGAATTATATCAGGAAAGTTAATAATCCGCACCATCGCGGGACTGCTTCAAAGTCTCTGCTTTTCCAGGGGCAGCAGATGGTTAAGCTGATCACTTGTCAGAAAATTCTTGTAGTCGAGCCTCAGGAACGCTGCCAGCTGCTTCAATACCTCAAAGGACTTGGCATTGTTTTTATATTCATCTGCCAGTGCCCCGAACTTGTCCAGATAGGCACTTGTGTCTTCAATGAATCCATGCCTGTCATCCTCATTCATTTCCCTGGCTCTGGCCTGGAATCTGTCATAGAGTTTATCTCTTAACTGCCAGAGGGCTGAATTCTGCAGTTCGGCCAGAGGGTTTACTTTCAGAAACTCCTGCTTTTTCCTGAAGGAATCCAGTCCGCAGCTGATGCCGAGATTTAGTTTTTTCTGCGGAAGGTCAAGATCCAGAAGCTGAGAGTTGAAATCCGACAGAGCCTGGTCGGGTGTTTTGGCAATTTCAGTAAACCAGGCAGTCTTGAAGTCAGAGAAGGCATTCCAGTGCTTTTCCATTTCAGCGTCAGGAGTTTTATCCTTTTCCATCATTCTCAGGATCGCCAGGTAAATCTCTAGTGAGAGTGCGGGTTTATCCTTTATCAGTTGAAAATTGTCTTTGAGAAGGGTTATGACTTTAACCTCGGATGTTACCGGTGAAGGTTCTGTATTCATTTCGTGAGTGTTTCCGGCTGTCACTCCGGGTTCTGATTTCTGTTCACTGCAAAAGGCGGAATGCTGGAAAAGAGAGAGGCAGAGAAAAAGGCATGGGAGAAAGCAATTTTTCATGATCGACTACCCTCCGTTTTGGAAATTATTCCAAGAACTTTGAAAATCCGCACAGGCTGGGCTTTACCTTTAAGACTGGCAGGTTCCATTTCCTCCACCTTCAGGTGTTTCCTGATGATTTCATAGGTTTTTTCGCTGATCAGCACTTCCATGCCCTTTGACTGCGACTCGATCCTCTGGGCGGTGTTCACGTCATCTCCGATTACTGTGTATTCCAGACGTTTGACAGCCCCGATGTTTCCGGCGATGACTTCACCTGTATTAAGCCCGATGCCCAGGCTGATCTGTTCCAGACCTTTTTTTGCTCTCTTTTCGTTGAATTCAAGCAGTCTGTTCCGCATTTCCTGGGCAGCACAGACCGCGTTCAGAACGTCGTTTTCCTGGGAGATCGGAGCTCCCCAGTAGGCCATCACTGCGTCGCCTATGAACTTGTCCAAGGTACCATTATATCTGAAAATTACATCCACTATAATCTCGAAATATTGATTAAGGGTTTCCACCAGTTTTTCAGGGGCGAGTTTCTCGGAAAGCGGGGTGAATCCGCGGATGTCGGCGAACATCACTGTGACCAGCCTCTTCTCGCCTTTCAACACCAGGCTGTCCCTGTTGGCGAGTATTTTGTCCGCCACCTGCTTGGAAACATAGCGCTGAAGCGTGCTTTTGTAAAATTCCTTTTCTTTCAGGCCTGTAATCATCTGATTGAATGATCTGGCCAGTATCCCAATTTCGTCCGTGCTCATGACATTTGCTTTGATGTCCAGGTTGCCGCGGCCCACTTCCAGTATTTTCCCGGCCAGGTCTTCCAAAGGTGCGCTCAGATATTTCGAAAAATAAGCGCTCCCTGCCCAGCCGAACAACAGTCCTAGCAGCAGTACCCCGAATGAGAGCAGATAGATGAAGTTTTTCTGCCTGTAATGCTTGATCATATCCAGGCCTATTTCAATGACTACGGGATTTTCGCCTTCAATCCTGACTTTGATTATGCTCAGGGTGGTCCGCTTTGCATAATCCTTTTTAATCTGGCTGATTACCTGTGCTGCATCGGCGTTTTCGCCCCTGACAGAAATTTTATCCCAGTCCAGCAGGCTGAGAACAGGGCTGTCGGGTGATGCAGCAGGAGAGATGCTGATGAAGAAAAGTTTTGTTGTGGCATATTCATCCGTGTGCCTGATTTTCAGGAGTTCTCCGCAGTATTTTTCGAATTCCGGCTGATGCATATTCCTGAAGGCTGTTCCGATCAGCATGGCCATTTCCGTGAATTTAGCCGCTCCGGACCTGGTCTTGTCGCCGGAAAAGTAATCAAGAAAAACCAGGGTCTGGATAAGGCTGCAGATGAAGAGCACACTGATCACGAGCAGGAAGATTTTACGGCGGATGGGCATGCCGGGATTTTATCATAAATATGCAATCAGAGCCAGGGGTCCACGCTGAGGGTCCTTTTCATGTTCAGTCCAAAGGCAAAAATAGTGACACGGTCATCGCCGATTTCCAGCAGCTGGAAATCCGCAGTTCTGTCTCCGGCATGCATTTCATATGTTTCCTCTAAATCGAGATGTTTTATCAGAGCGACTTTTTCCATACCCTTGAACGATATTCCTGCCAGGCTGAGGCGGAGAGGCCTGGGTGCTTCGTCATAGTTTCTCTCCTCATCTTTGCTTGGCAGCTCTCCCTTCAGGCTGAGCAGATCCAGAGGAGTCATTTTCTCAGAATTGACC
>JAQTZZ010000048.1 GCA_028687545.1 Candidatus Wallbacteria bacterium | reverse complement strand
CCGATGAGTTCTACGTGAAATCAGGCCTTCCCTTTCCTCTACATGATTATTATCAGGGTTATCCTCAGATGGAGAACGGTATCGGCAAGGCCAGGTTTTTCCTTTACGGATTCAAGCGAAAACTGGGACATTCACGCCTTAAATTTCGTAAAATCGCAGTCCTGACTTCGGTCTCAGCAAGGAATGTCTTTTCACAGGTCAAGCGTGAACTGCGGCAGCGGGGAGTGAGATTGGATTATTTCTGTGTGCCCAGCCGCTTCTGGGGGCCGCAGGTTACTGTGGCCGGACTTTTGACCGGTTCGGATCTAAGGGACTACATTACTGATCACCTGGACAGGCTGCGCCAGTATGAGCGGATTTTCGTGTCCAGAGTCACGCTCAATGATGACAGGCTGTTTCTGGACGGGCTGCAGGGAAATCTCTCGGATCTCTCGAGTAAGATCCGTTTCTGCGCAGATTCCGGCTCAGAGTTCGCGGACTGCCTGATTGAATGAATTTCTTACAATCCAAATAATTTCAGAGTCTCTTCCACGTCATCAGCATTAAGTGTTCCGGATCCGGCACCTGATTGCAGCACAGCCTTGACCTGCTGCAGGGCAGGTTTCACCATTTCCTTCACTTCAGCGGAAAGCTGGTCATAGGCATTGGCAGCCTGCTGCAGTCCGAGATAATGCCTGTATTCGAGCATCTTGATGATCCCGTCTGTCAGGTCCAGCAAAGCTTCTTCAGGTGTGAACCGATTCCCGGTTTCGTCACCACCGATCCCTGCGATCCTGAACAGATTGTCGGTGAGCCATTTGTTAGGCATCAGCGGGAGTTCGGTCAGGTTGTCGTGCAGAATGCAGCGGAACTCCAGCTTGCTTCCTTCGCCGATCCAGCAGAACAGATAGCATTTGCGCTTGGGGCATGCCTGGCACAAGGGCATTTCCCCGCCAGGCAAAATCTTTTTTAGACGGGTGTAAAAATCGAACGGCATTTCACCATTGTTTTCCTCTAGGACCTTTTTAGCGGCTTGATTCAGGATTTTCTTGTTTTCAGTGCATTTGTCAGCTGTAACTTCCAGGCTGCCTGTACAGTCATGATATTTGCATTTCATGGTAGGCGGGTTAGCCGGACCCAGTGAAAAATAAAGATATTCCTTCTCTGAACCTGTAGCAGGGCATTTGGGTACCTGCTTGTCAGGAATATACGCCTTCAACTTTTCGAAGAGATTCTCGTCAACAGTGCCTCCAGCTGCGATGAATTTATCCATCGCCCTGTTCAATACTCCCTTGTTTCTGATACAGTCCCTGATCACCTGTTCTTCTGTATCGAATCTGGAAAAGCTCTGCTGCAGCGAATTATCTTCATCAGCATAAAGGGCTAGTTGTCCGGCATTTAAAAGGATCAGGATAAAGAAAAATACCCCTATGAATCTCATACTATCCCCCTGCTGTACTTATACTCCGGGACATTTGCATAACCTCAAATGACGTTCTGCAAAAGGTCCTCTTTTATAATCTAATTATATTTAGGATTCAGACTTTAGCAAGGCTATTTTGAAATTGCCCTGGGAACATCCATGAACATGGTTCCCTTTTAGCGCAAAATCTGTTCAATGGCTTTGATTAAAATCCAGTTTACCTTCTCCCTCCATGTAGATCCAGTAACCGTGATATATGTGCAGCTTTTTCAGGGTGCTGAAATCTATGGCAGGGGTGTTCAGAAAGGTATGGAAACCTTCAGAACCTATGTCATCCGGATTCTGAAAAAGCCCAGTACATACCGCATTTCAGGAATAGAGGCGAAGAGCTCAACAACAGCCTGACGAGACGCGTCCCCAATTTTCCTCAAGTGTTCCTCAAGTTTGTTGACACCGAAAAATTCCCCCAAAGTCGAATAAAATTGCCATAATAATTGACTTTGGTAGAAATTATTTGTAACAAGGTTATCTCTGGGACTGGTCTGAGATTGAGGAAAATCCCGGTGCAAAGCTTGAAAACCTTGTGGCAACACATCTTCTGAAACTAGTCCATTTTCTGACCGATGCAGAGGGATACAGGACTGAATTATGGTTTCTGCGGGATCTGGACGGCAGGGAAGTGGATTTTCTGGTGACTGAATCAGGAAAACCGTGGTTTGCCGTGGAAGTCAAGGTGTCAGATCGGAAACCCGGCCACATGTTGCGCTACTTTTCATCCAGGATCAGTATCCCTTATTCATACCTTGTAGTTGATGATGAAGACTGCGATCTCAACGCTGACGGAGTGCGGGTGATCGGGCTTGCCAAATTTCTGGCCGGTCTGGTGTGAACAGGGAAATTCTCAAGACAGGTATCGAGATCCATGTAAATTAAAGCTCCCGACTGACAAAGAAGTCGAAGATTCGGGAGGAAGATGGGACTATTGGTTTTTAGTCACATCCGACACCACCAGCCCGTCCTTGAGGGTGATCACCCGGTGTGCATAAGCCGCGATGTCCAGTTCATGCGTGACGAGAACGATTGTCTTCCCCTCTTCATGCAGTGAATGGAACAATTCCATGATCTCAATGCCTGAGGCAGTATCCAAGTTGCCTGTAGGCTCGTCAGCCAGGATCAGTCCCGGATCATTGACCATGGCCCTGGCAATTGCCACCCGCTGCTTCTGCCCGCCCGACAATTCATTGGGAAGGTGCTTCATGCGTTCACCGAGCCCCACCCGCTCCAGAATGTCATGAGCTTTCTTCTGACGGTCCTTGCGCCCGATTTTTGCATAAACAAGCGGCAGTGCCACATTTTCCAGCGCAGTGGTCCTGGACAGCAGGTTAAAGGACTGGAACACGAATCCGATTTCCCTGTTCCGGATCGCGGCCAGCTGATTCGCGGAAAACGAACTTACCAGTTTTTCCCTGTAATAATACTCACCTTCAGACGGACGGGAAAGGCATCCCAGAATGTCCATCAGCGTGGTCTTGCCTGAACCGGACTTACCCATCACAGCCACAAATTCACCGGCTCCGATTTCAATACTGATTCCACCCAGGGCGCTGATCGACACTTTCCTGGAAGGCTGAAAAACTTTTTTGAGGTTTTTTGTTTGAATCAGTTTCATTTCTTCAACCGTTTCATTCGTATCTAAGACATTCTATCGGATCAAGCCTGGATGCTTTAAACGCCGGATAGATCCCGAAAATCAAGCCTGTCACAGCTGAAAAAGCCAGTCCGATAAAAATGGAGTTGACTGAATAAGCCACAGGCACATGCGGAACATAGGAAAGGCCGAAAATCAGCAGCACTCCCATCAGGATCCCCAGTATCCCGCCAAACATGCAGACTGTCATTGATTCGATCATGAACTGGAAAAGAAGATCACGCGTGCGGGCTCCAACAGCCACTCTGATCCCGATCTCCCTGGTGCGTTCAACTACAGACACCAGCATGATGTTCATCACCCCGATTCCTCCTACAAGCAGCGAAAGCGCGCCGATCGCGCCGATTACGGCAGTCACGATGTTCATCACATTGTTCACTTTTTTGAATACTTCAGACATGGAAGTGATCTTGTAATCATATTTATAGGAACATCTGGCAGTCAGGTCATTGATGATCCTGGTGACAACCGCGTTCTTGTCGGAAATATCGTCGCGGAGCGTGAAAACAGGGACTGAGCTGTCCTCGCCTGCCATTTTCTGCGCTGTACTCAGTGGAATGAAAGCTTCCAGTTCGATATTGGACTGTACAAGTTTGGAGTTTTTAACCTCAGACTGAATAATGCCTATTACAGTAAAACTTGAACCTCCGATACTGACAGTCCTGTTCAGAAGGCCTTCGTTCTGCTTCAATGCCTTCAATCCTTTCTGCGTGATCAGGCAGCAACGGTTGGCTGTGCAGTCGTCGATTCCGGTCAGGAAACGTCCGGCAATCAGCTTTTTTTTCGTCATCTTTGTCAGGTATTCAGGTGATACTCCCATGATCGTGCCTGACTGGACCATTGATCCGCACTTGACGTCCTTTTCGAGATGTACCATCAGGGATAAAATACCGATCTCTTTGATTTTCGCCAGCTGCTTCAATTCCTGTCTGGTTATGACACGGGAATTGTAGTAGTAATCGTAATCATCTGAATCCTCGCTGCTTTTCTGGGAGTATTTCGAGTCCAGATAGTAAAGTTCCGATCCACCGAGCTGGGAAAGTTCTCCTTCGATTTCCTGCTTTGTGGCTAAGGACAATGAATAAATCGCCACTAAAGCCATGATTCCGATCGAAATGCCCGACAGATTGAGAAAAGTCCTCAATTTATGCAGAAAAAGGCTTTTCAGTGAAAACAGGACATAATCAAGCATTTGAACCTCATTACTTGCCTTTCTTGAACTGGTTTTTTTTGAGAGTCTGCTTGTCTGAAAGTTTTTCCAGATCGCCAAGCACGATCACGTCTCCGGCGGAAAGCCCTTCCTTCACTTCCACTTCCTGGCCGTTTGAAAAGCCCAGCTCGACTTTGCGCTCGCTGACTTTCTCCTCATCAGCGAAATACACATAAGCGATGGTTTCACCCTTACCAGAGGAAAATTCGAATGATTCATCCGATTTTTTCTGGGTAACTCCTTCTACAGGGACTACTATAGCCTTCTGATCCATGATCCTGAATGATGTTTCACACTCCATGTTTGGAAAAATCTCAGGCAGTTCATCACTGAGCTTGAGGAGTATTTTGCCTTTGAAGACCTTGTCTGTTTCCCTGCGTTCCAGGACAGGAAACTTGAAAGCAACTTCTCCCGTATAATTCTCATCAAAAGACTTGAAGTAGATTTCAGCAGTAGTGCCATTTGCAATCAGAAAAAAATCATCAACATCCAGATAGCAGATCACGCAAAGATCCTTGATGAATCCATATTTATAAAGCTTGGTGTCCTTTGTGATCTGATCTCCCGGATTGATCTGATACTCGAACATCATGGCAGGCTCATCTGATTCGAACCTGATCTCAGGATTTTCATAATATTTAAGCAGCCGCCTGTACATATCGAGCTGCTCCTCATACTGTTTTGTCTTCCCATCTATATACTCTTTGCTGTCAAACGGGTTGTTGATGCTGGAACTTTTATCCTTCATGACCTGAAGGTAATTTTCCAGGGATAGATTATATTCTTTAAGAGAATAATCTTTTTCTTTCTGGAGTAGAGACAGTTCCTTGCTGAAATACTCAGACTTGGTAGCCAGCAGATTTTTTTCGCGTTCAGCCTGATTCTGTCTGTACCAGCAGTCAGCCTTGAATTTCTCGGATTCATCAAAAATCCTGAGATACTCTTCACGTGTTCTCAGAAGTCCGGCCAGAGTTTCCCCACTGTCCAGCTGAATCACAGGTGTTCCCTGCTCCATATATTCCCCGGCCCTTAAAAGCAGGCAGGAGATCCTGGAATCAACCTGGGAAGCGGCATAATATTCCTTTTCGAAAACAAGGGCTCCGGTGCAGTCGATTTCATTGGTAAAATCCTTTACTTCTACTGTGAAAAGTCCGTATCCTTTCCTTTCTTTTTCTTTTTCCGAGTCGTCACTCCCGCCGAAACCAATCCGGAATTCGGCTGCCAATGCATGTGAATACAGTAAAAAAAGGATGAAAATATAAACTGAAATTCTCTTTAGCATCACTTTAACCTCTTGGCTGAAGATTGGTACATGATATCACACTGATAAAATCAATAAAATTACTCTTTTTCAAGTTTTCATGATTGCAACTGGGTTCAAGATCGGATATTTTAATATTGATGAAAAAAACAATCCTCAGATCATTTTTTCTGCTCCTGTTTTTCAATACAGGAGCTGGGGCACTGGAACTTTCAGACCTCGCGAAACTGGCCCTCGAAAACAGCCTGGATTACCGCGCCGAATGGCTGGAATACCGGATCGAACTCAATCAGAACGAGCTGGAACGGTTGAAATACAAGCTGATCCCGAAATTCACCCATAATTATCAGAAAGGCATTGTTTATGAGCAAGTTTACAGTGCCGACACGACAGCCGACGAATCAGGAACAGAAGTCGAAGAAGCCCGCCGGAAATTCAGCAGAGGTTATCAGAAAGCGACCGCAGCGGAAGATTTCAGCTTGTCCTCTTACGGCTATGTAAACACACGGACCGAAAAGGAAAATTACGACTCCACCCTGTCTTTCGGACATTCTTACCTGAACGGGAATAAACTGGATTTCACCGCCGTCTCTTCAGCAGTATCCGCTGATGGTTACACCAGTAAATATCTCAACACATACGGTGTCAATCTGACTGTTCCCATCGCCGGAGCCCAGCACAGCCTCGACTATCTGAATCTGATGAGCATACAGGAAACAAAGCTTTTGAAGGCTGAGAATGCCCTGCTGCAGTCGATGCTGGAAAAACTCTGTGCGATCTCTTTAAACTACGCTGAACAGAAAATCACGGAAAACAGTTTAGCCCGATACCAGAAGCTGGAAACCGAATACAGCGGTAAGTACAAGGCCAGATTACTTTCAGAAAGCGAATACCTTACCACTAAACTGACCCGCGATGAATCCGCGAAAGAGCTTCAGAAAGCTACCTGCGAGCTTGAGGCATCCTACCTTGATTTCGGAGTTCTCTTCGAAAAACCAACCAGGCTCAGTTCCGCCGAAGTGGATACTCTGGTGGGAAAACTGATCAAAATTGCAGAGAAAATTCCGGAACCGACACTTGCAGGCATCAAGCAGTCCCTGCTTGAAAATAATCCTGACAGACTTACAGCCAGTGAAGAACTGAAAAAAGGCGAGCTTGATCTGAAAAACCTCACCCGCAAGCTTGGAGGCAACCTGGACCTGGTGCTGAACGGGCAGAAGCGTGGAGAGGGTGAATCGATGAGAGATTCCCGTGTTTTCGACGGCAAAAGCTGGCTGGTAGGCGTGACTTATGACGTTCCTTTAGACAGAAAAAGCCTCAAGCTTGAAATCAAGAATCAACAGCTTGCCATTGAAAAGCTTAAAAACAGCCTGCTGCTGCTTGACCGCCAGGATTATCTGTCAGCCATGACCTATCAGAAGGATTATCGCTCTAAAAAAATGGACTGCGAGATATCCGACATCGCCATGCGAAGGTCCGCCATCCAGCTCAAGGAAGCAGATAAAAATTTCAAGAAAGGTGAGATTTCCCTGGACGAATATCTGGACTATCTAAGCACCTACCAGGGATCTGAAGTTACAAATTCAAGCAATCTGATCAACTTCGCCCTCTATAAGTTCACACTTTTCGGTCTGGGCCATGAAAGCATTCTCAAGCTGTTTTGAAAAGCACCATCTTCCAACTTATGAACAAGGCCCGGGATTCCCGAGCCTTGTTCAGACATAAAATCATCAGCTAAAAACTATTTCCCTTCTGGTCTGCCTTTCCTGTCTCCGCCTCTTCCAAACAGTTCACCTTTGCTGTCCTCAAACAGCTTGAACTGGTCGGCGGTGACCGCAGCTTTCAGCTTGTCTTCGAACTGCTGCTGAATCCCCTTCATTTTATCCATGAATGCCTTCTTGACATCGTCTGAGGCATCCCGGCCAGGCCTCTGGCCTGCCAGTTCAGTTCTCTGCTTGAACATGTCCTGGACCAGCGGTGTGACTGCAGTCACTTCGTCTGTGGTGAGGGTGAGCTTTTCGATCAGTTTTTCCATCATTTTTCCGGCCATCTCATTCTGGCGAGCCATCTTCTTTTCCTCAAGCAGTTTGGTGTACTGGGCATACTGGTCAGGGGCCAACGCTGCCTTGAGTGAGGCATCGAATTCGGCTTCCATCGAATCGCGTTTTGCCATGACTTCTTCAGGTTTCAGGGCTTCCTTCTTGGCATTGAAATCTTTGATCAGCGTGTCCACTTTCGTTTTCACTTCACCTGTGAGACTCAGGTTGTCGATCAGCCCCTGCAGTCCGTTGTCATTCTTCACTTCTTCAGTAGCTGCCACAATGCCGCAGCAGAAAACGAACAGAGCAGCGATCAGCAATGCTTTCCGATTCATCCCATACCTCCGATTAGTAGAAATTATGGTGGATTATAAACCTGTCTCCGGATAAAATTCAAATCACAAACAATCTGGAAATGTTCCGCAGAACCGTTTCACCTGACTGCAGTTGCAAGTTTTACAGCGATGCAGGCGAATACGGTACCAGCCACTCTGTGCATGACTTTCTGTGCTATCCGGGAGCGGTTGAGCCATTGTCCTAACGTTCCGGCCAGCAGAGCGATGGCGCTGAAAATCAGGATCGTTGCCAGAATGAACAGGCTTCCCAGCATCATCAGTTGAACCGGTACAGACCCTCTCTGCGGATCAGCGAATTGTGGCAGGAAAGCCAGGAAAAATATCGACACTTTGGGATTTGTGACATTCATGATGATGCCGCGGCAGTAAAGCTTGAAGGGAGCAGCATCTACAGCGGTGCCTGAACTGAGTTCAGCGTCTGCAGCTCTGAATGCCTGGAAAGCAAGATATCCGAGATAACAGGCACCCAGTGATTTCAGGATAAAAAAAGCAGCCCTGGATCTCTGAAAAAAGACAGCAACTCCTAACGCCACCGCACTGCTGTGCACAAGAATTCCTGTACAAAGTCCGAGAGTGATCAGAATGCCTGCTTTTCTGCCGGAGAGCGATGACTGGGTCAATACGAAGATGTTGTCAGGACCGGGCGCCAGCGCAAGGGCAATCGATGCCGCAAAGAAAGTCAGTGCAACCTGGAGTGTCAGCATCTGACAGAACGGCAAACTTTGCCTGGATTGAGAATGTTTTTCGGATCAAATGCCACCTTGATCCGATTCTGCAGCTCCATTCCCTGTTTGCCGATGGACAATTCCTGGTAGGGAAGTTTAGCGAAGCCGATGCCGTGCTCTCCTGAAACAAGCCCGCCGAGTTCCCTTGATTTTCCATAAAGACGGTCAAAAACCTGTCCAAGTTTCAGCTTCCATTCATTTTCGCTCAGCCCGTCCCTAAGCGCATAGATGTGGAGATTTCCATCTCCGGCGTGACCGAAGCTTTTGATCCGGATGCCAAGTTCCGGCTGCAGGGAGTTGGCATACTTCACAAAATCCGCGACTCTATTGCGGGGTACCACCACATCGCATTCGTCGATGGCGCTGGTGGAAGCCTTGATCGCTTCCAGGAAGGCCCCGCGCGCGCTCCAGATCGATTCCTCCCGCTCCAGAGTGTCTGAAATCAGCACATCCAGGGCACCTGATTCAAGACAAATCGCAGCCGCCCGCTCAAAGCTCTTCTCGATCTCCTCCCTGCTGTTGCCGTCGAATGTGAGAAGCAGGTAGGCGTCAGCTGATTTGTCGGGAAAGTTCTTCCCCAGGAAATCTTCGGCAGCCAGAATCACGTCACGTACCATGTATTCTATGGCAGTTGGAATGATCTTGGCATTGATAATCCTTGGCACAGTCTCGATCGCCTGTTCCAGAGTCGGGAACGGAATCAGAAGGCTCATCTTCTTTCTAGGGAGCGGCACGAGTTTCAGGATCGCCCTGGTGACAATGGCCAGAGTTCCTTCAGAACCGATGATCAGATCCTTGAGACTGTAACCGGAACTGTTCTTGACAATCTTGCCGCCCAGTTCCAGCACGCTTCCATTCGGGAGCACTATTTGAAGCCCTCTCACATAGTCCCTGGTCACCCCATATTTCACTGCCCGCATCCCACCCGCATTGGTGCTGATGTTGCCGCCGATGGTCGCACTCTTCTCCCCTGGATCAGGAGGGTACAGCAGATCGTGGTCTTCAGCATACTTTGAGATTTCCATCAGCATTACACCGGATTCCACAGTCAGGGTCAGGTTTTCCTGATCCAGTTCCAGGATCTGATTCATGCCTGTGAGAATCAGCATGATGCCGCCATGAAGAGCCACAGCCCCGCCGACCAGACCTGTACCCTGACCTCTGGGTGTAAAAGGAATGCAATGCTCATAAGCGTATTTCATGATCCGCGAAATTTCTTCAGTGCACCTGACTTCGACCAGGGCTTCAGGAGCTGACCGCAGCCCTGTCAGTTCGTCCCTGTGATAATCTTCACTGATCGCGTCTCCTGTATGAACCCGATCGCTTCCACAGAGGGAAACCAGAAATTCCAGGTCAATTTGAGTAAGCTTGTGATATTCCATCAATCCATCCTGCTTTTCCCTGTTTTCTCTATGAAGTCCGGGATTACTTCATAGATATTTCCGATTATCCCGTAATGCGCCACTTGCATGATCGGAGCGTGCCTGTCCTGGTTGATGGCCACGATGCAGGTCGAATTTTTCATGCCTGCCACGAACTGGACAGATCCCGACACTCCACAAGTGACGATCAGTTTCGGTTTCACTGTCCTGCCGCTCAATCCGATCTGAGTCCTGGGGTCAGCCCAGCCTGCTTCGATCAGAGGCCTGGTAGCCGCGATTTCAGCGTTGAGTGCCAAAGCCAGCTCCCGGATCAGCCGGAGGTCGTCCTGTTTTTTAAACCCGCGCCCTGCCACCACCAGAATTTCAGCGTCTTCGATTCCCCTGGCTTTAGGTTTAGGCTGCCGCTCAAGCAGCCTGATCCGTGACCCGAGTTTTTCCTTTGCAATCCGGCACTCATTGATCTTTCCAGTAATCTTGTCCATCCGCTCCGGAGCGGAAAAAATCTTGTATCTGACTGTAGCGAACTGAGGCCTGTGCCTGGGAGTCCGGATATGGGCCATGATGTTGCCGCCAAAAGCCGGCCTGATCTGATCCAGGTCTGTGTCAGGCTGGATGTCGAGAACCGTGCAGTCAGCGGTGAGGCCGGTGCGGAAACGGGCCGCCATGCGGGGGGCAAGCGACCTGCCGATCTCGGTGCCTCCCACCAGCATCACAGCCGGTTTGATTTTCCCGATGAAATCCTCGAACACTGCAGCAAACGGTTCGATCCTGAAATTCTGAAGCTCCGGATCATCGTATCTGAAAACTTCATCCACTCCATAATGCAGCAGTTCAACGGCTTCTTCCCCGCTTCCGCCGATCAGCAGGCAGTAAACGGGATGCCCGATCCTGGCGGCCATTTCGCGGGCTTTGCCGATCAGTTCCAGGGTCACGGGATGGATGTGTCCATAGGTGCGGTCAGCGTAAACAGCTATCCCGCGCCAGGCGCTCTTGTCTACAGTCTTCCTTTCTTCCTCGACCAGTTCGAACACTCCCGCAGGTCCCTTTTTCAGACAGATCCGGCACATTTTGCAGCCTGAATTGATCTCCAGCCTGCCCATCACGAGCTCGATCGCTGCAAACGGGCAGAGACTGATCAATGCGGCGCTGTCTTTGATTTTCTGCTGATGAATAATGATTTTAGCCATGCTTATTTCCCGCAAAATCTTGAGTGCTTTATTTTAAATGATGAATACTTTATAAAAATTTCAGTTCCCTCATTTTTCTGCTCAACTTTTCAGCCAGTTCCCCGCTGTTGCCCTCCCAGATTTCCTGGTGCACGTCTGATACAGGCGGAAACACCTTCAAAACAGAAGTAGGTGAGCCGTTCAGTCCGTAATGCAGTTCATCCGGATCATTCAGGTCAGCCAGAGTCAGCATCCTGATCTCGCGTTCTGCTGTCGCAAGCTTCAGTCTGTAAGACGGCAGGCGCGGCTGATAAATACTCCGCTCCACAGTAATCAAACAGGGAAATTCAATTCTTACAGTTTCCAGGGCATGGCTGAACTCCTGCTCCACAGTAATCGATTCCGCTGTAATTTCTACGATCCGGCGCACATTGGTGGCATGGGGGATTACCAGGAATTCGGCAATTTCAGGACCGACCTGGGCAGTATCTCCATCTGTAGTCATCTTGCCGCAGATGATCAGGTCAGGTTTCGCAATCTTCATAATCCCCTGCGAAAGTGTATATGCAGTAGCCAGCACATCAGCTCCGGCGAAACGCTTGTCAGTCAAGAGAGCTCCGGTATCCGCCCCCATCATGAAGGCTTCCCTGATCGCGGCAGAGGCCTGAGGCGGCCCCATGCTGACGACACTGACCCTGGCTCCAGTCAATTCTTTCAAGCGGACCGCAGTTTCTATCGCCGACAGATCATAAGGATTCAGTTTGGCATCAACCCCGTCGCGGAGCATCACTCCAGTCTTCGGGTCTAGTTTCACTTCACTCGTTCCTGGTACCTGCTTGATGCAGACCACTATTTCAAGTGTTTTGCCGTTCAGATTCGCCTTCATTTTTTACTCCGTTCAGCAGATTATCATTTCACTCAATTATTTTAAAGAGACAACAAGTAAATAAGTATGAAATTGAATCTGAAAAATGGTAAAATCAGCGAAACAATTCTGATTTTTTGGGGGATAAAATGAAAAAATGGGCTGTGCTTGTTCTCCTGGCCTTCATTTCCACGCTGGCAGCATCAGATAAAAAACCTGTCTCGACAACCGGCAGCAAAGGTCTGGATCAACTATTGAAGATCATTGAGAAAACAGAGAAAAGCGGCAGGATTGATCTGAAGGATACAAGAGACTTCCGCAAAAAGGCCGCCCATTTTATCAGCCTTGACAAGCAAAATCTTTCCAAGCTGGAGTCTGAATATTCGGCGTCAGAAAGGATAGCAGTGCAAAGCAATCTGGATGCCATGCAACTTTCACTCACCAATGCCTCTGAAAGCCTGAAAGTCATCGGAGAGGAAGCCAGGAAATCTCCTCCAGATCTCAATCTGTATACCCAGTCAGGAAGAACGGTAATCAGTAATTTGACGAACTTTCTCAATACTTACAAAGCCGTCAGTGATAAAGGCAAACATAATCAGGGTCAGCAATCATGACTTTTTCATCATTTTTACTGATTTTTTCCAGATATCAGGTATAATTATAGTAGTATATAAAGTATGTAAGTGTAGGGGGAAGTATGAAGTATGCAGCAATATTCTGCTTTTTTATCACTTTCCAGGCAGCCCAGGCAGGCGGCCTGATCGAACTTCTCAACGATTACAGCACAGCAGCCGAAAACCGCATGGCCCTGCAGGCAGTTGCAGAACGTGGCGGAGAGGTTCAGGATGCGCTCAGTGAATCCTATCAGGCAGAAGAGCATCTGGCATCTGAGATCCTGTTGATACTTGACGCAGGGGATGACATCAGCGAAGTGTTGATGGGCTATCTGGTTGAACAGACTGACAGCAGGAAACTCAGCGTGTTCAGCAGATTCTTCGATGGTACGGACCGCGGTCAGTCCGGAGCGCGGATTATGAATAAAATCAACGCAGTGTCAGAGTCCGGAGTTGAAAAACTCGATGCAGCTCTCCCCTATGTCGTAGGTTCAACCGGCGCCTGTCTGATGCAGGAACCTGATTTTCAGTCAGGCTCCATGGCACTGCTCCAGGCAGGAACCAGAGTTTCTGTCAGGGGGATCAGCGGGAACTTCTATCTGGTTGATCTGAACGGCACTGCAGGTTATCTCCCAGACAGCCTGGTGAACCTGGATGATGATTCTCAGACGGCAGTAAAGGATGGCTCCAGAGGTTCCCAGGGCACTGTCACTGCCGCCAGTTTGAATGTCAGGAAAGGTCCGGGAACCAGTTACGAGATCGTGGACTGTCTCGCAAGTGGTGCCACAGTGCCTATACAGGAAAGCTCCAATGGCTGGTGCAAAGTCACTACCCCCAAGGGCATCACAGGCTGGGTTTCTAAAAGTTATCTCAATATTTCAGACGACAGCAGTAACAATGACAACAATCACACCGATGTTGTTCCGGAAGGCGACATCCCTGCCAATGTCTCACAGTTCACCAAGCTCAGCAATCAGGATCCCACTTACTACTGTTCTACAAGGGAAAAGGGATTTCCGACTTCAGGAACTCTTTACGGTGTCAGCTACAATGGCAGCGAAAAAAAAGACATCCTGACTCCTTCAGGCTCAAAAATTGCCACAACGAGCGGCAGATGGTTTGCCTGTCTCTGCATGCAGGGCAGCGGAATCATGAAAGACGACCGCTGCGCCACCTGGGCAGGCAACAAGCGCTTTAATCTGGCTCCCAACGGCTGCAAGGGAATCACAGCTACCGGCTACTGGGTTGTTTCCTTCCATACCATGGCTGTGAACAAGAATCAGATGCCTTACAAAGGCGTTTATTTCATCCCGAAATCCCGAGGGCTCAAGCTCCCGAACGGCGAGACGCATGACGGTTTCTGGTTCGCCCATGACACAGGCGGTGCTTTCGTGAATGCCAACAACCGCATCGACCTTTATGCTGACATGGACGAATGGGTCACCTGGATGGAGAACAACTGCGCCCAATCACATTCCAAGGTGGAAGTTTACAGAGTCGACAATGCCACCAAAGATAAAGTCTACGCCAAGTACAAGGACTTTCTGGGTAAGCAATAGATTTACCAGCAGGCCTGAAAATCCCTCAGGCAGCTGGATTTATTGTTATTTCCCTTGAATCAGGAATCTCTGCCTAAATTTTGTGGAGACTCTGACAGGACTTTCAGCCAATTTCATCTTCTTGCGATGAAGATTACAGACATCACCGTTTCTGCATTCCTTTAGGCACGAAACAATGTGCAAGATCGTCAAGCATGGCATCCTGTGGAGCAGAAATCTCCCTGAATCTGCTGTCAACCACATAGGTGCGTCCGAGCGGGCAGAGGAACATTGCGGGCTGTTCCTCTGCAAGGATGCGGTGGAAGTCGTGGTAGAGCTTCACCCTCACTCTTTCGTCTGAAACTGTTTCCAGACTGTCAATAATGGCGTCTGCCCTCTGGCTGGAATATCTGGATGAGTTGAAACCGCCGTTCTGGGGAGTTGACGAGGAATACCAGCGCCCTTTCAGAAAATAAGAATTATCGTAACCGAATGCATCTTCCGCAAAATCAAAGTCCCCGGAATTGAAAGCTGCGAGCATGTCTTTATACGGCATGGGGTCGAGCTTGACAGAGAGGCCGATCTTCTTCCAGAATTCGCATAAACTGCGGCTGATCAGCGACCCCTTTCCCCCGCCGGAAGCTCCGCCTATGAAGCGCAGGGATATCTTGTTCCCGCGGTATTCCAGCAGACCGTCGCCGTCGCTGTCAGTGATGCCTTCGCTCTTCAGCAGATCCAAGGCTTCCGCAGTATCATATGGCAGGGGCTTGATCGTGCTGTCGTAAGGCCAGGAATCCGGAGGAAAGGGGCCGCTGATCGCTTTTTTCTGCGTCTGGTACACGTCTGACAGCAGGGAATCCCTGTCCACGGACATAGTCAGGGCTTTTCTGATCACAGGGCTGGAAAGCAGAGGCCTTTCGCAGTTGTAGGCTATTGTCATGCACCCTCTCCTGATCGGAACGTGAATCAGACTGAACCTTTTGCGCATTTCGGAATCGAATTGCTTCAAGTATTGATCTGTGGAAATTGAAGTGAAATCGATTTCTCCTCTCTTGAGAGCCAGGTATGCGGCTGTCGGATCAGAAATGAATTTGAACATGACCCCATTCAGAAACGGCCTGCCGTTGAAATAGTCGTTGAAGGACTCCAGAAGTATGAAGTCGCCCTGGACCCATTTCCTGAGCATGAATGGGCCGGTCCCTCTAGGTTCGGACAGGACTTCGCGACTGCCCTCCATGGAGAAACTCGACCTGGGAACTATGCCCAGCATTGCTACGTCGTACATTTCAGGGCTTGATTTTCTGAAATGAAGAGTCACGGTCATGTCAGAGACCGCTTCGACTGTTTCCAGATTCTGCATCGACACTGTCATGTGCTCTGGGTTTCTGTTCATGACTCTGGAGTAGAAGTAGCGCACGTCTTCAGCTGTGAAGCTGCTGCCGTCATGGCATCTGATATTCGGTCTGAGTCTGAAGGAGATCGACTTTTTGTCCGCAGAAACCTCCCAGGCTGCAGCCAGATCCCCGCACAGCCTGTCGTTCTGGTCGGTTTTCAGCAGAGCGTTGTAAATCAGGCTGGTGATCTGCATCGAATACTCATCGTCAACCAGAGCAGGATCCAATGTCTTCGGCTGGTCGACAACACAGATGATCAGAGTATCCCCGTAACTTGGCGAAAGATCCGGCCCTGATTCGGCAGAGCTTTCCAGATTTGGTTTCCCGGTGTTTTCCCTGGAATTGAAACCGCAGCCAGTAATAAAAATCATCAAAAAAAAGGCTGGAAGTAAGAATGTCTTATGGTTCATGAGCACCCCTTGCTTGAAATGAAAAACAGGTTAGAACATTTAACCTGAGCTGTTAAATTTTACCGGCTTTAATCGCAGTTGTATAGTATTCTCCGCAGCAAATCAGAAACTTTGATCAGTCCCGTCAGGGTATCCCATGGGCAACTGCAGCCTGCAGGATCA
Source organism: Candidatus Wallbacteria bacterium (assembly GCA_028687545.1). Lineage (NCBI taxonomy): Bacteria > Candidatus Walliibacteriota > Candidatus Wallbacteria bacterium. The sequence goes on along the minus strand of JAQTZZ010000048.1, from coordinate 15,746 downwards.
AAGCAAAAAAAACGGCCGTTTTCTTTTTGAGATTTCTGATCCTGAAGGTTATCATTTGAGATATGAAAAAGAATTTTCAGACTGCCTCAAGAACCGAATTCATCAAACAACTGATGGACAGAACTGCCGGTTCTTGCTGCATCTGCGTTTCAGGCCTGGCCGGATCAGGCAAGACCTGGGTGGCGAAAGCCCTGGAAGCTGAGATTTTGAAGAATAGGAAAAACGCAGTGAAGCTCGACTGCAGGCAGACGTCAGCCTCCGATTTTTACCGCTCTCTCTCTGAAGCCCTTCTGCCTTATACCGGTAAAGGGCAAGCGCAGACCTTTTCCGAACCCGGAAAGCTGCTTGATTTCCTGGCTCAAAAAAGCGTTACGCTGATCATCGATGACTTCCAGTTTACAGAAAGCCAAGCGCTCGCCTTGTTCGAAAAAGCAGCTGGTTACGGGACCGGCGGGCTGGTGGTTTTCTCCAGGGAAAGGCCGCGCACCAGCCTGGAAACCAAGGGCGAGATCTTCACCTGCGTATTGCCTGGCCTGTCTGAGCAGGAGACAGGAGTGATGATCGATTCCCTGTTTGAATTCCAGGGTCTGGAAGCGCCGGCCCCGGATGCAAAACAAACCGTCTTCAGGTTAACCCAGGGTCACCCCTTTTCGATCAAGGCAATCTGTGCAAAGCTCATGCAGGGCGGCCTGACTTTGATAGATTTGAAGAATGGCGAAAATCTTCAAACCGTGCTGGGTAATCTTCTGGAATGGCCGGCCTGGGACTCCCTGGCCGAAGGCTTCAGACGGATCCTGAAATTGATCTGCGTCCTGCGCATTCCAGCTGACCGGGAGATAATCCGGGACGTTGCCAAAGATGACACAGCCGCTGTGCTTGAAAAACTCAGGGTTTTCTGTCTGGCGGAATTCGACCTGCACGGCAGGATTTTTCTGCTGCAGATCCTGAAGAATTTCATCCGCGGGAAGATAAAGGAATCCGAGCTCAGCGAGTTCCATAAAGAAGCGGCGGACTTGCTGCGCAGCAGGTTTGGCCTGGAACCTGTCTATCTGGAAGAGATTTATTACCATTACACCAGTGCCGGTGAGAGGCATACAGCCATCGACGCCTTGGCAGACTTCGGTACTGCGAATCTTTTTTTACAGGAAGCATTCCAGGGATTAATTGAGATCATCAGGAGCGAAATTGCCAACTGCAATTATCGGGTGCAGGATCTGAAGGCTGTCCTGATCGACCAGCTGGTCCTGCAACGCAGATTCCCTGAAGCTTTGGTGGAAATTGCAGGCCTCAGCGGATTTTATGGTCAATACTTCAGCGCAGGGGTCGAATACTACAAAGACAACAGCGAATCAGCGATTTCCCTGTACAATAAGATTCTCAGTCAGACCCGAGACCAGAAGCAGAGATTCCTGCTGCTCAACAAGATCGCTTTGTGTCATCTGGATTCAGGAGAATCAGAAAAAACACGGAAAATTCTGGATGAATTGCCATTGATGCAGGAATTTACGGACAACCCAATGGCGCGCATCAGATATCATGTGTCCTATGCAAGGCTTTCAGGGTATTCCGGAAATTTCGGGCTGGCTTTCGAAAAATTAGAGCAGGCGATCGGACTGATGCAAAAAAACAGGATAACTTCCGGATTAGGGAATCTTTTGAGTTCAAAAGGGCATTATCTGATGATGCTGGGCAGAATTGCTGAATCGACCCTGATGGCAAAGGAGATTTTAAAGATAGGAGAGAAGAACGGCGATACTGCGCTTCAAATTTCAGCTTACGGCCGTCTCGCGCTTCTCAGCTATCTTGCCGGGGATCTGCGGAATTTCATCGACTGTCACCTCAAATGTATTGAACTCTGTAAATATTCCGACCATTCACTTCAAATTGCACAGCATCAGGCAGACATCGGCATAGCCTATCTGAGGCTCGGGGAATCAGTGACAGCAGAGCACTATCTTCTGACAGCCCTGGAAACGATCGACGCCAGTGAAGACTTTGGCTGGAAAATCACAGCGAATGATTCCTATTGCGAGTTGCTGATCGTGATGGGCCGTTTTAGAGAAGCTCTGGAGAAACTGCGTACTGTCGAAAAACTTTTCCAGGGCAAATGTCCGGCACTTTACACGACTTTCAATTTTCTGATGGGAACAGTATTGGAAAAGCTTGGCGAGGCAGACAAGGCAGGGGATTATTTCAGCCTCTACAGGGTGGACCTGGATTCCATAAACTCTGAAGCCAGGAAATTGATCGAAAAGGACAATTCCTGGCTGGATCAGAAACTTAAAGAGCCCAAGAAGATCAGAATTCTCCGCAGAGATAACCCTACAGAATACATCAGTGCTGATGAAGCGGAATCAATCCGCAGTCAAGCCGGGACTTTCGAGTTTTTCGCGGATTTTACGAGTCCCAGTGTATATGTAGACGGAAATCAAATCGAGATCTTCAGGAAAAGGGTACTGGCGAAGCTGCTGCAGGAGCTGGTTTCAGTCCCAGGGACAGAACTCAGCGCTGATTATCTCTATCTCAATCTCTGGAACAGGAATTTCGAACCTGAAACCGATGCCAGCACATTCCGCTCCACAGTATCCCGCCTGCGAAAAATCCTGGACCCTGACGATGCCTTTCGTTTCATCCTGAATACTGAGGATTCGTGCGGCTGTTGCTTCAGTGCCTCTGTCAACTACTGCGTCCTTCTGAATTAACTGGCCATTTGGCTGCTTTTCCCGATTTGCAGCAACTTGCTGCACTTTGCAACTTCACTTCAGTCTCCCCCTGCCTATAATCAACAGTAAGGAAGAGGAAGAGCAAGTGGAGGTGCAGCATGAAGTATCAGTTGATCATCATCTTATCCATCGCAGTCCTTTCCAGTTTTTCACCCCTGCAGGCAGGAGGAGGCATCAAGTCGATGCTGGACGATTACGCCTCGAGCTCAGGGTCTAGAATAGCCCTGCAGGCTGCAGTCGAACAGGGAGCTGCCGACCCCGCCGACCTTGATGAATTGTACCAGGCGGAAGAAACACTGGCCTATCGCATCGAACAGCTGCTCAGACAGGAATCCGACGTGGCAGCCGAAGTGTACCGCTATCTTGTGCAGAACAAAAGCCGGACAGAGCTTCCATTATTCAAGCGTTTTTTCGAGTCCTGCGGCCAGGAAAAGGGTCTGAGGATTTACGAGCTGGCTCTCGAGAGGGCTTCTGAAGCCAGGACTGAGGATTTTACCTCAACGGTTGAGTACATCGCGGCTGCGAAAGGGGCCAGCCTTTACAGCAGTGCAGACTTTATGTCAGGCATGACTTTTATCCGCGGCGGAGAGAAACTTAGCGTCAGCGGTATATCAGGAAGCTTCTATCATACGTCAGTGAACGGCATTGAAGGTTACATCCACGAGAGCCAGCTGGCCTCAGGCAATGAAATCATCGACTATTCAGGGGATATACGTGCAAGCGACATCCAGCCGAATCTCGGAGCTTTCACCAAAATCGACAAGCAGAAACCGACCTATTACTTCACTGTCCGGGAAAATGAATACTCAGGCGGAGGCAGCAAAAAACTCAAGACAGCGTCAGGCACGGTTATCGCCACTGTCTGCGGCAAATTCTATTCTGCACTCTGCATGGAAGGCAGCGGCACACTCAATGACGGCCGCTGCGTGAACTGGGATGATAACTATTGCTTCAAGCTTCTGCCCGGCGGATGTAAAGGCATCACAGCCAGCGGTAACTGGGTGGTATCATTCCATACTTTAGCAGTCAACAGGAAGGAAATGCCATACGGCGGTGTGTATTACATTCCTAAAACCAGGGGCCTGAAGCTGCCCAACGGTGAAACCCACGACGGATACTGGTTCGCCCACGATACAGGCAGTGCTTTCACAAGCTCCCACAACCGGATTGACATGTACAGTGACAAAAAATCCTGGGTGAGCTGGATGGAATCGAATCTGGCTGGTTCTTTATCTCCGCTTGAAGCCTACCGCGTCGACAATTCCACCAAAGACAAAGTCTACGCAAAATACAAGCAGTTGCTTGGCCAGTAACTCTCCTGTTACTTAATCTTGATTACCCGCCACAAGCGGGTATTTTTTTTACTGAGCTGCAGTTCCTGATCCGGTCTGATTGTCCAACTGGATCTTTTCACCTTTACTGAGTCCGCTTTTCACTTCAGTGAAGTTAAGGGACGACTTTCCCAGTGTCAGGTATTTTTTCCCTTTTTCCGAGATCACGAAGCTGCCCTTTTTATCATTGCCGATCGCAATGTTCGGAATATAGACACATTCTGTGGCGATTATGGAAGTGATCTCAGCCTTAAAGCTCATCCCGGGTTTCAGAGCTGGATCATTTTCCCCGATTTCAATGATGACCTCGTATTCCTTAAGGTAGCCTTCCGGGTCGTTCCTGCCCAGCCTGTCATTCCTGGTCTGTGGGTACTGGGCCTTGCTCAGCACCACTGCCTTGAATTTCTTCTCCGGGAAAGCTGTCAGGCTCACAGACAAGCTGTCGCCCTGATTCAGAAACCTGACTTCGCTCTGTGTAACATAGATGACGCCCTCGTAAGAACCCAGGTTCAGAATATCAAGCAGCTTGTCTCCGGGGCTGATTACTTTGCCCTTCTCGACTCTGCCTGTCTCATTGTTCAATCTTACAAACGGCTTGAAAACAACGCCTTCTCTGGGGGCTTTGATCATAGAATTGGTAATGTTTTCCTGCTGATTTTTGATTTTCTTTTCTACAGTCTCGACCCTGAGGGTTTTCATTTTCAGACCCGCGTCATACTGCTTGTTGAAATCCTTCCTGGATTCATTGGCCTGGTTCAGCTCCAGTTCTGCCATTTTCACTTCCAGTTTGGCTTTTTCCAGGTCGACCTTGGAAATCAGCACGCTGTTGTCCACTACTGAAAGCTTAGCCTTGGCCAGAGCCAGTTCCTTGCGCTTGATGTCCAGATCCAGCATCACTCTGTTGTTCTCCAGGTCGAATTTCTCGCTTTCCAGCTCTGCCCTGGCCGTGTCCAGATCATTCTTAGCAGTTTCCAGATCTTTCTGAAACTGGGAATCATCCATGGTCAGCACATTGTCGCCTTTTTTCACGATAATGCCTTCTTCCAGCACCTCTTTTACAGTCAAGTAGTTTGAATCTGATACTTTAGGGGCATGGATGGGTGTGCTGTCCTTTGCCCGGAGAACTCCATAACAGATAGTTTCCTGACTGAGCGCTCCAGAATTTGCGGTAGAATACATTCTGTCGGCTAGTTCACTTCTGCATCCAGCCAAAAAAAAGAATAGAATTACGCTGAAAACTAGTTTTTCATTCATTGTGCAAAGCCTCGATTGGATTGATTTCCGCCGCTCTCCTGGCGGGAAAAATGCCGAAAACAACACCGACCCCAAAGGCGATCCCAAAGGAGAGGAAAATCGGGGCTGCAGAAAAAGCCACCGGAATCCTGGTGAAATAGAGAATGACCAGGCTGCTGACGATGCCCAGGACGATGCCGCTCAAGCCACCGATCAGGCAGATGATCACTGATTCCAGCAGGAACTGGATCATGATCTGCTTTTTCCTGGCTCCGATCGCCCTTCTGATGCCGATTTCATGCCTTCTTTCCATCACATTTGACAGCATGATGTTCATGATTCCGATTCCGCCTACGAGCAGCGAAATGGAAGCAATGCTGAACAGCACAATATTAAGGATCGCCTGTGTCGTCTTTTTCTGTTCCAGAATTTCCTGGGGCGAAGTGATCTCATAGTCATTGATTCTGTTGTGTGTTACAGCCAGTATTTTTCCGACGATACGCTTCAATTCGCTCGTTTCCATCAGATCCCTGGCCTTGATGATTATCTTGTCGATTCCTGAGTAGGTTTTCTCAGGCATGATTTTTTCCCGATAGGTTGTGACAGGAATCAGGATCGAGGAGTCATACTTGCCGAGACTGGCAGGCAGGGATTTTTCAGCTCCACCCAAGGACTTTTCCCCGAGCACTCCGATGACCTGGAACCATCTGTAGTTCATCCGGAATGATTTTCCCAGTGCATTTTCCGGGGTTTCGAAAAACCTTTTTGCATAACTTCGACTGATAATTGCTACAGATGCACAAGATGAAAAATCCCAGACTGTGAAATTTCTGCCAGCCATGATCACGCCCTCAATCACACCGACAAAGTTATCGCTGACAGCATAGATTCCGAGTTCCTGAGCCTGGGCAGGCAAGCTGGTGACCCTGATGTCCGCCCGCACATGATATGCCACGTCCCTGCCTTGCATGGGGATCACTTCCAACAGTGCAGCCACGTCCTTCTGCGAAAGTCCGATCGAATCATTGACTATCTCTGAAATCTTGGCATCATCCACTTTGCCTGCATCGATATGCACAAGTTTCGCTCCCATGCTTTCGATGTTCTTTATAATCTGGCGCTGCGCGCCTTCCCCGATAGTGAGCATGGCGATCACAGACGCCACCCCGAAAATGATACCGAGCAATGTCAGAAGCGTCCGGATCAGATTGAGCCTGAACTGGGTCATGCTGCCCTTGATGTATGATGCCAGCCTCATTTCATAAGCCTCACTTTCACATTTCCTTCCAATATCGGCTTGGAGTTTTTATTTACAGGCAGTGCAGCTTTCACCACGAAACAGTTTTCCCAGGAGTCAGGAAGAGAATAATTGCTCAGCACATCGCCCATCAATTTCGGGAAACAGCTGATTGCATGTACAGTGGCAGTAAAATTCCCTGCTGCAGTGATCAAGGTGACCTGATCCCCGACTTTCACAAGGCTGAAGTCATTTTCCGGGAGATAGAAAATCAGCTCTGATTTTGTGGATGTCACTACTGACAGGAAATGAGTGCCGCAATCCATTCCTGAACCTGCAGCGGCTTTCTTGTTCTTAGTGGAAAGAATCGGATAATAAAGTTCACCATCAGCAGGTGCTTTCACCGTGTATCTTATGCGAGTATCATCAACTATGCGCTGCTGAATTTCCATATCTTTGATCATTCCATTATAGTACTTTTCCCGGTTTGAGTAATTTTTCCGGGCTGCAGTCAATTTCTGCTCCAGCGCATCTTTTTCTACTGCCTGCTGCCTGTAATTGTATTCAATGATCTTCTGCTTGTTTACTGCCACCAGGGATTTTTTCCTGGTCTCCAGAAACGCCATCTCTGTAAGAATCTGGTTTTTCTCAAGTTGCACCATCATTTCGGAGATATCTTTGGCGAGTTTCAGCAGTTCTTTCTCTTTTCGCGCCTTTACGCTGTCCAGATCATGCTGCATGTAACCCTTAACATCATCAAATCCGAATTCAAACTCGGCGATAACCTCATCTTTTTTCACAGGCTTCCCTTCAGGCTGTATGGATTCAAGCTTAATCCCATTACTGGAACTCATCCAGTTTGCAGTTCTCAATGTATTCTCAGGAGCCATCAGCGGAATGAAGTCCAGCGGAACAATCGCACCCTGGTATTCGGCCGGATCGGAGCAATACACCGCAACGGTCAACAAAAGCAGTAAAACCGTCAGATGCTTCAACAAATCAGGCCGTCCCTGATTTTGATCGATCTTCCTGCAAAGCCCGCGACTTCCTCGGAATGAGTGATGATCACTATGGTCTTGCCGAGTTCCTGGTTCAGATTTTTCAGGATCCGCATGATTTCGAACGAGGATTTGCTGTCCAGGTTTCCAGTAGGCTCATCTGCCAGAATCAAGTTAGGGTCATTTGCCAGGGCCCTGGCAATCGCCACCCTCTGCCGCTCGCCGCCGCTCAATTGGGCAGGCAGATGGGCGGTCCTGTGGCTGAGCCCAACCAGGTCCAGCCATTTCCCTGCAGTCTCTTCGGCTGTCTGATCGTCGATTTTCAGGTACTCCATGGGCAGCTTCACGTTTTCTGCCACTGTCAGGTATTTGATCAGATGGAAGGACTGGAACACGAAGCCAATTGTCCTGTTCCTGATGTCAGACAGTTGATCGTCATCCATGGCATCCACAGGCCGGCCTTCAAAACAGTATTTTCCGGATGACGGAGTGTCCAGACATCCCAGTATGTTCATCAGTGTGGATTTTCCGGAGCCGGAAGGCCCCATGATGGAAACGAATTCCCCCTGAGTAATGCTGAGCGAAATTCCACGCAGCACCTCAAGGTCAACCTGTCCGACCCTGTAATTCTTATGGATGTTCTCGATTTTAATCATGGCTCGTATGTGCTGTAAAATAAATTTTAAAATTTAACATTTACAATTTGCTGTTAATGTCCATCAATTGAATACCGTAATCCTGGTACAGAGTTCCCTCGAGATAACGCTTCTTCAGAAACAGCTTGCAGAGCTGTACTGCTATGCTTTTTTCATCAATCTGAGCTGATTCGAACTCCCGCTGAAAAAGCACTACATCCGCGAGTGTGGAAATGCCGTTTCTGTATTTCTCAGTTTCAGCTTCCAGCTTTTTCTCGGCCAGCAGTGTGCCTTTTTTACGCAGGGCCAGATTGCCCTGCTGATACTCGATTTCGCTGAATAGCTTTCTGAGTTCATAGTCCAGGGACTGCTTTTCTTCAGTAAAGTTCCGTCTGGTGATCTCCCTGTCCAGTTCTGATTTATCCAGGCTGGACCTGTCCGGAGCATTGGAGAAAGGAAGTTCCATGAAAAAACCGGAATCGGAACTTGCATCTCTGCCTGATCCTGTTGTGCTGTCCGGCCAGCTGACAGAGCGTTTGAAATAAAGATTCAGTTCAGGCAGCAGCATGTTCTGATAATAATCGTAATTTTTATTTGATTTTTCCATAGTCAGGTTCTTGATTTTCAGGACTGGATTATCGAGCTGCATCTTGTGGCAGGAATCGGAAAACAAGCCTGGGCTTATTGCTTCTTCAATCGAATCGACTGGGATCAGGCTGGTTTCGTCTGCCACTCCAATTTCCAGGATCCTTTTCAACTCCATTTCCTGTATAACAATATTGTGTGAAGCATCCTTTTTCTTTGATTCGAAACTGATCAGATTTTCTTCCACCAGATATATTTCCTGCTCAGCCAGTACCCCGTTCCCGATATCGTGCCTGGTGTCTTCGTATTGCTTGAGCGCTCTGTCATAGGCTTTCTCCTGGATCACCAGGATCTGCCGGTCCAGGCAGAGATTCAGATAGTTATCAGCTACAGTGCGGATGAAGCTGTTGAGTTCATCCCTGAACAATTCCACTGCAATCCGATAGTCGATGCGGCTCAGTTCCAGGTCCAGGTCTGCGACTCTGCGGCCGAAGTTTTTCAGCAATGGCTCAGTCAGTTCAAATGAGGCTGTTTTATAATCTATGGTACCCGCCCTGTCAACCCCGGATTTGAGTGAATACCGGGTTGATGAATGCAGCTTCCCTGAGACAGTATAAATATCGCTCAGCTTAGAGCCGCTCTGGAAACTTTGATCCATTGAAAAGACAGGAATGAAGACCTTGGCTGCAATCCTCTGGTCAAGATTTTTCTGCTGCTTTTCCAGGGACTGGGACTGCAGGGTGAGATTGGCCTGCACTGCCCTGTGTATGCAGTCGGACAGTGTCAACTTGGTCTCTGCTCCAAGCAAGGGTATTGTCATAAGACAGGCGATCAACAGCGATATCGTATTTCCCGACATACAAACATACAAACATACCCGTAGCTGTAACAAAACCCTCCGTGGTTTTGTTACAGCTACGGACTTACCAACTTCTTTCAATGAACAAAGGATTTTGTAGAGTCTCATCAGAATGGCACTCAGCCTTGCGCTTTCACAGAGAGCAGATTGATTCCCTTCAATGTCGGGCTGTTGCGGTACTTAAGAAGATAATCAGTCAGATTCTGCTCCATCACTGCACCGTTCGAGGAAGCGTGCCTCAGCAGAACTTCCCCATTCTTCCTGATCACGAATCCCTGATGCGAGACATTCATCAGAGTTCCGCATGCGCTCCTGAGGTTCCAGGATGGGCGCACGATGTTGATCACGCAGCCTGATGGGATCCTGTCCAGAATGGAAGTCTCAACTGTATAGGTTTCTCCTGTTCCAGGGCCTTGGGACAGGACAGGCAGTAAGACGTCCAGTGGCAGATACGGAAGATGGGGTTTAAGAGGTTTGAAGTCCAGCCCTTCCTGCTTCAGCGAGATCAGAAGGGAGTTAAGTTTTGATCCGGAAAGGCTTGGGACTTTGATTTCGTCTTTTTTCTTCATCAGATACCAGTGCTTCTTGTCGATCTCGCCTTCCGCGAATTTGAAATTGCCCGGCCCTGCCACGATCTCAGTGATGTCTTCCAGCAGGCCGTTTTTCAGATTGTTGGGGATCCAGTCCACGCAGGGGAAATGGTTCCTGGTGGCATAGGAGACTTTCCCGTTTTCATAGCGGATCTTATCCATGTTTTTTTCGAATTCTGGCAGGGTTCCGGAAATGGACAGGGCCAGCACAGTTTCTACAAATGTGGTGCAGTCGAAAGTGTCCAGCCGCCAGAGCGGGTCCTGATCATATTTACCAGTTTTCCCTTCCCCAAGCGGGCCGTGATGATCATAAGGCCGCCCCAGAAACTGCTCTCCAATCCGCTCAATGTTCAGAACTATGTCTTTTGAATTCTCTGATACGATCTTTTTAACCTGGATTTCTGATGAATTAGAAGCTGAAAACACCTGGAACTGGATGACTAGAATCAGAATCGCTGAAAGTCTGAGCATATCACCTTCCTGATTATTTTACAGATAAATTATCTTAAACAGATTGAGAATGCAATACAGCAGCATTCTTCGAAAATCCCGAAGCTTTCCTTTATTTGAAAAGATACAGTGACTGAATATCTTTCTGCTGGGGTTTGGTTGTGTCCTTCCTCAGAGTAAGGAGCTGTATGATCTCCTTATTTTTCAACTGCGTCGCAATTTTAAGAGCATCGTTTCCGAAGTTGTCGACATAGTGCTTGAAAGCTCCCCGCTCGAGCAGGAGCTTCACCATTTCTTTTTTCTGCTGGGCCACTGCATAGATCAGGGCTGTGGTGCCGTTCTTGTCTCTGGCATTCAGGTCAGCACCCTTTTCAATCAGCAGTTTCGTTATTTCCAGCTGGTCATTATCGACAGCATACATAAGAGGAGTAACTTTGGAATTGTCCTCTTCATTGATTTTAGCCTTGTGGTCCAGCAGCAGTTTGACCATGCCGATTTTTTTAGCTGCAATGGCGTGATACAGTGCAGTCAGGCCTTTCTTGTCCTTCAGATTGACATTGGACTCGATCAGGAAAAAAAGATCCACAACATCTTTGTTTCCTGTTCTGACTGCAGCTGCGAGCGGAGTGCATCCTGTATCAGGATTGATTGCCTCAGGATCTGCGCCCTGCAGAAGGGCATGTTTGACGTCATCGACTTTTCCCTGGCTGATGGCTGTAAAAAGGCGGTTATCTTCAGTTCCTGCCAGCAGGCAGAAAATGGAAATAAGCATCAATGCTAAAAAAAATCTCATCGCAAATCCCCCTTCATGAATTTCCAAATCGCAGAATCTTCCTTTTCTGAATTGATTGTAGCGCATTTTACCTGTAAGTCAATCCCTTTCAGTCACCAGGGATTTCTGCATCAATCTCTATTTACATTTTTTTCAAGCAGGGATAGCATGGAAAGATGGGAATCATTTACTCAGGTAATTTAAATGTTCTGAACAGATTTCTGATCTTTATGCTGGCTGCATGCTTCTGTTTCAGCTCCCAGGCCGCAGTGCCTGTCCGCCCCAATACACCTGTTTTCAACAAACAATACCCGGAAGTCCTGATCTCCCTGATCAATCAGGCTTCAAAATCCATTATCGCAGGCCAGTACTCTTTTTCCAGCAAAGGCGAACTGAATCAGCGGATCATCGACTCCCTGATCAAAGCTCATCAGAGAGGCGTTGAAATCAGCATCTTTCTGGAAGGGGACAAAAAAGGGGTCTGCGAAAACAACATTCAGACCAAGGCAATTCTGGAAAAAAGCGGGATCAAAGTCTTTTCTGATTCCAGTAAGCGGATCTCGCACGCCAAGTGTTGCGTATTTGACGGAAAATTCGTGCTGGCAGGCTCCACAAATCTCACCACAACCTCCATGACAAAGAACAATGAATCCAATCTATTCCTGGAATCGGAAAAGATCGGCAAAGCGCTGGCCGGATATCTGGACAGCCTGATCAGGGACAGCAGCATGGATGTGAATGTTCAGGCCGGCGACTCAGACGAGCTAATGATCACAGACCGGCTCTTTTTCGAGCAGGCCCTGAAAATAATCGAATCCGCCAAAAAAGAGATCTGCGTGGCTACCTATCTGTTCGCATATCCTGTGGACAAGCCTGAGTCGCATACAGCCAGACTTTTCCAGGCTCTCTCTGCAGCGGCAAAACGCGGGGTGGCAGTCAGGGTGGTTTTGGAGCAGAGCGCTCTCAGCTTCAACAGGGACATCAACGAAGCCAATCTCAAAAGCTCTGAATTTCTGCAAAAGCAAGGCATCACAGAGATCCGCTTCGACGATCCGCAGGTGATTTCCCACGACAAGATCATCATAACAGATAAAAGCACAGCCCTGCTCGGCTCAACCAACTGGTATTCCGTGGACATCGATTCAGCCCATCAGGTCAATTTCGTGGAGAAAAAACCGGAAATCGTGAAATCGATCCAGGAATATTTCGATCAGCAATTCGGCTGCGCAGGGAAAAAGTGATTCAGATCGCAGGTTTCATCTTTGAATGCTAATAATGCCTGCTTGATGAAATGGATAGCCTCGCTAGCTTTCAAGTTTCAAATGGGTTGATAATCACCAAGGATTTTTCAATCTTCATTCCTGAATGCATGTCTTCAGAATAGACAATCCTACATCCTGCATCCAGGGCTGAGGCACAGATCAAGCTGTCCCAGTAAGACAGACGGTATTTTTTTCTGAGGTGCCATCCTTTTTTGATTGTCGTGATATCCATTGGAAGCACGTTGAATTTGGCAATTACATCATCTATGAACACTTCTATCGCTTCTTCATGGATTTTGTTTCTGAGCAGAACGAAATACAGTTCGTTGATCACCTGATATGAGATGAAGATTCTTTTCTTTTTTAGGCCTGAGAAAAAATCGAGAATTCTGGAATGTTTTTCCTTTTCGCTTTCCAGAACTGCGTATACCAGAACATTGGTGTCGATGAAAACTCTACCGTTCATGAATTTCATCCCTGGAAAAAAGTTTGATTTCCTTTAATTTAACAGGATTGTGAAATGATTCCGGGATTTCGTCAAAAACTTTGATTTTGGATGATTGTCTTGCATCAGTAGGAATTATCAGTACTTCGATCATTTTATTGATGAAATCATCAGAAAGATTTATAACAAGCTTATTTTTCTGGTTATAAAGTGTTTTCTTATAAATTCCGTTTGCCATTGAAGCTCCTGTAATCCAATTTTAAAGACTTATGTGCCTGTTGTCAAAAATTCCCTCTTTTCCGCTCTGTCACAGACTCAAGCCCCATGATCTTTTTCATCTTGTATAATTTCATAAACTCATCGGGTTCATCAATGCCCTTTTTTTATAGTATTAATCTCATTACTTCCATTAAATGTTAATTTTGGAGCGTCTTCAGGAGTTACGAGAACTGCTTTATAGAGATTAGAATGCATTCGCAACAGATTTTCCTCTTACTCACAATCATTTTTATTTGCAGTCCAGGATTTTAAGAATCAAGAATCAGAACTTTTAGTTCAGCAGGTTTGGCCAGTTCGGAAATTGCCGTTCCGTCATCCTTGTAAATTTCCAGCTCACGAATCTCGCCATTCATAACATGCAGCAGAATATGGACCGAGATTCCGTCTGAATCCTGATATTCTCCTTCGGTTGGAACTGTTTTTTGCACAACAGCCTTTTCCGCAGTATTGCACTTGATCCCGAGACTGCTATTCTCGTCAATGGTTTTGACTGTTGCCGATTTCAACTGTTGCCGGAGGATGTCCCTGCCAGGAAAATCCGGCTCCATCAGTTTCTGCATGATTTCCAGTTCCCAGCTTGTCATACGGCGGAATCCGGGTTCATTGACAGCCATAACAATCTCCGACTGAAAATTCTGAGCAGTCATTAGTTTTCACCACATGCATTTCTTTGCGGCTTTTCTACATAGTCTATCACATTTTCGGTGTGAGTGATTGAAAGTACAACGCCATGGGCTGAAAACTTTGCCGTTGCATAGTGCATGGTTTACTGCGGCAGCTTTTCCCCGATGGCCAATCTCAAAAGCTCTGAATTTCTGCAAAAGCAAGGCATCACAGAGATCCGCTTCGACGATCCTCAGGTGATTTCCCATGACAAGATCATCATTACAGATAAAAGCACAGCCCTGCTCGGCTCCACCAACTGGTATTATGTGGACATCGATTCAGCCCATCAGGTCAATTTCGTGGAGAGAAAACCGGAAATCGTGAAATCGATCCAGGAATATTTCGATCAGCAATTCGGCTGTGCAGGGAAAAAGTGAATCGGTAGTTTCTATTCGGGCATCGTCAATTGTCAACAGCCTGTCAAGATACGGTCCCTATCTGTTCTCTATCTTCATGCTGTCTTCATACAGCATTTCAGGGCAGAGGTCCACTCCATTGCTCCATACCACGGTGTCAAAGCTGATTCTGACGGAATTGAAAAGAGCTATATCACGGAGTTCTTTGAAATGGCCTTTTTCAAGCAAAGGTCTGACATCATAAATTCCCTGTTCACCGGAATCAAAGGTAAGTTGAAGTTTGTAATCAGGCAATGCTTTCACTGTTTTGACACCTGGGTACATGGTTGCTCCTTACTTCAAAGGTTCGATTTTAAAAGGCGTTTCGCCTTTACTGGCAAGATCCCAGTCCGCTAGCAATTCCTCGCTGTGTAATTCAGCCCATGTGATACTGCTTGATGAAATGGATGGCCTCGCTAGTTTTCAAGCTGCTTTTTTTTCGTTGCGGATAATGATCTGCGGATTCGGGTTTGCCTGCGGTACTGGAAGGTTCTGTTCTTTCAACAAGGCAATGTGTTCAGGCATTCCCCATTTTGCCTTGTAAATGCAGTCTTCCACAGAATGGCCGATGCCTGTAAATCCTTCCAGGTCAGTGGAATAGAATCCGAAAAACTCGGGGTCTTCCATGGCTTCAATCACGAGAGAATACTGAAGATCGATCATGTTTCTTTTTCCCCTTAATATCTGATCGAACCTTTTTCCTTGATCAAGATAAAACCATTATTCTCCAACAGCCGGACAAGTTCACTGAATTTCATACCATTCCCTCTTTTCCGTTCAACCCCAGCATTTCTGTATGTCGTTTCTATTCAACCATTGTCAATTGTCAAGACACGGTCCCTATCTGTTCCCAAGACACGACTCTAATCTGCTCCCGCATTATAATTTATTAAGAATTCCAGCTCTATCTTCAATTTGGATGATTTCATATCGAGGTTTAGAAAATGATTCCTTAGTTATTGGATCTGATTCAAACATTTTTAACAACGTAGAACACACAAAAACGCCTTGATAAAAGTATAATCTTATCTCATCAAGTGAATTATAATTTGCTTCGACTTCGGTTATGGTGAGAAATTCAGTGCATTTTCTAGACCAAACTTCATCATAATCAAATGAATAATCCAATCTTCCAGTAACTTGATAGTTCGCAAAATTATTCAAAAGGCTCTTACATACGTCATCGGTTAAGCCTTTCATAAATTCCCCGCAAACCCTCTCATAAAGCAAACATCGGGTCTGCCGAAATGATTGTATCCACCAGTCACTTCGGAGCAAACCCGATG